>JANNRX010000269.1:0-4628 GCA_031401875.1 Hyphomicrobiales bacterium
GCAACACCCATGTCGCAAACCGCAGCGGCCGCGGAAGCCTTCGCTTTGCGGGCCCGGCAACGAATGCTGGATCAGGCTGCATGAGCCGCATTCGCCTTTTACCCATCGTGATTGTCGCAGCATCCGGTCTTCTGGTGCTGAAGGCGACGGCGCTGATCACCAGCGGCGAAAGTCTTTTTGCGGAAAATCAACCAGCCAAGAAGATCATGACCGAAGATGACCTGCCAAAATTTGCCCGTGTGCTGGCGCGGATGCGCTTTATTCCGCCTCCACCGGATCCCGAGGTAACAGGCAGCGTTCCGGCCAAAAAGGATACGGCCAAAAAGGAAGAGGTGGATAAAAAAGCAGAAGCTGGTAAAAATGGCCAGAAGGTTGCGGAACAGAAATCCTCCTCTCCGGCGGCATCAAACCCGTCCGTTCCTAGCCAACCCATTCCTGCCCAACCATTACCAGCGCCGCAGCCCGCGCAGAGCACCTCGGCGACAGAACGCGCCATTCTGGAACGGTTGCAGGAGCGACGCGGCGTCATCGATGAGCGGGTACGCGAAATTGATCTGCGCGAGAATTTGCTGAAAGCCGCCGAGAAAAAGCTCGACGGTCGTATCGGCGAGCTGAAAGAGATTGAAGGCAAGATCGACGGCAGTGCGAAGGCGGAGCAGGTCGAAGTCGAAAAACAGATCAAGGCCGTTGTCATCATGTATGAAGCCATGAAGCCGAAAGATGCGGCCCGCGTTTTTGACCGCCTGAAGCTTGATGTGCTTGTCCCGATCGTTACTGCCATGAAACCGGCACGCATGGCGGAGGTTCTGGCTGCAATGTCGCCTGAATCTGCTGAAAAACTGACGGTAGCCCTTGCGTCAAAAGGCAGGCCTGGCTCTGGCGGAGCCCAGGCGTCAAGCCGCTCAGGGGATGTGCCGGGCGAGTTGCCCCGGATTGACAAGCAGAGGCAGTAAGCGTCGCACAATACTTCTTGTGTCCTTACTTTACGACAGCACCGCTGCTTAACCCCGTATTAGTCATATTCCTCTAGGGTCAACCCATGAGCCAGAAGGCTCGCCCGTTGCGTTTTGTTGAGTAGTTCCCGTGTTGCGTGATCGTTTTCGAACTGCATCGAGCCTGCTTGCCCTAATGGCAGCGCTCACAATCACGCGCCCTGCTTTTGCGGCGGATGGCACGGTTGCGGGTACGGAACTGAACGGTTTTGGCCGCTTTGTGTTCACCCTCGACAAGCCCGTTAAGGCGCAGGTTCGTTCTTCCAGCGGCATTGTCGTGATCACCTTCGATGAGCCGATCAATATCGAGCTGGAGAAACTGCCCGGTCAGGCCCCCTCTTATATCTCGGTGGCGCGCCGTGATCCGGATGGACGCAGCGTGCGGTTTGCCACGACGCGGCCATTGCGCACCAATATTCTCGAAGCGGGTGAAAAGATCTTCATTGATCTGCTGCCTCCGACATGGACCGGGCTTCCGCCATCCCTGCCGCAGGATGTAGTCGAGCAACTGGCGCGTCGCGCCCGCGAGGCTGAAGAGCAGTTGCGCAAGACAAACCGCGAGCGCGAAAAGCGTCAGCTCCGCGATATTGCGGCGCGTGTCGGCAATGGTCCGACCTTTGCCCGGGTTATTTTTGATATTGGCCAGACTGTCCCTGTCGATATCCAGCGTGAGGGCGACCTGCTGACCCTCAGTTTTGATGCGGCATTGCGCCTGGATGTGGCACAGATCAAGGCACAATTGCCCGAGACGGTGCGCGATATTCAGGCCGTGACCAATGCAGGTATGCTCAAGCTGAGCATCAGCGTCGCGCCTAATACTGAAATGCGCGCTTTCCGGGAAGACGATACGGTGATTGTCGATTTTCCCAAACCCAGAACGCAAGGGCAGGATTCCGAAGTCCTGCTGCCAAGCCTGACGACTCCCAAGGCAGAAGCGCCTGTTGCAGCCAGGAGCGCTGAAGCGGGAGCAAGCGCTGCCGGGAAAACGGCATTACCCGACACAACCCGTCCTGCACCTCCGCCCCTGCGCTCAGCCATAGATGGCGCGGGTGGCGTTCTGAGACCGGAGATCATCCGCTCAGGCGAAGGCGTGCAAATCAAGGTGCCATTCCCGAATCAGGTTCCCGCCGCCGCCTTCATTCGCCAGGATGTGTTGTGGATGGTGTTTGATACGCGTGATTCCCTGGAGGCCATTTCCGTTCCGGCGGAACTCAGGGACAAGATCGCCCGTCTTGATGTTGACAGGGCAGGCGGTGCAACAATCATCCGGGCAACCATGACCACACCGGAAGCGGTGTCGTTTTCGCCCAGTCAGGGCGCTCCAGGCTGGACCGCCAGTATCGGGCGTGCAGCGGCACTTCCGACAGAACCCGTGACGCTGCGTCGTGGCGTCATGAGCAATGGCCGAACCAACCTTATAGCGAAAATTCCCTCCCTGGGTCAGGTATTCTGGATTGATGACCCTGATACAGGCGAGCGACTGGGTATCGTTACTGCCAGCGGCCTTGCACATGGTCTGACTAAGCAGCAGAATTTCGTCGAGCTGTCTGCCTTCCCGACGGCACATGGTTTGGCCATTTCCCCCCGCGCTGATGACGTGATGATCACGGTTGGGCTGGATGAGGTCATCGTCACACGTGATAATGGCCTGACCGTCTCGCTGGGTGTGCAGGACCGGAGTGTAGCTGTAGCGGAAGAAGGCAAGGCCCTGCTTCTGGATGTGCAAGCATGGCGTGTCGCCACGCATGGTGATGTCCGAGACAGGATCAATACTCTCCAGCGTGCTGCAGCCGATTCAGCCAAGAAGGATCAGAGCGAGAAGCGGTTGAGGCTTGCCGAACTGCGTCTGGCCAATGGCGATGCCATTGAGGCAAAGGGGATTTTGCGCGTTATCGAACAGGATGATCCCGCAACAACCGCCACAAAGCCTGTGTTGCTGCTGCGCGCTATCGCGGGCATTCAGACCAGGGATTACAAGGACGCCACCCGTGTTCTGACGGAATCGACGATTGCGCTTGAGCCAGAGAGTTTCCTTTGGCAGGGCGTGCTCCATGCCCAGAACCAGCGCTGGGTGCAGGCGTTGACGGGCTTTCGCCAGGCGCTTGATGTGCTTGATCGGTATCCCGATAACCTGCAACTGCCACTGCGCGAACTTGTCGTGCGTGCGGCTCTTGAGGCCAAGGATGCTCCTTTTGCATCGCAGCAGCTTGATCTTCTGGAAAAGATGCAGGGACCGGCGGGTCACTTGCAGAAGATGAGTCTTTTCCGTGGCCTTCTGGCTGGAATGCAGAATCGCGGTCCCGAGGCTATGAGCAATTATGAGATCGCCATCACTTCGCCGGAACGTGAGGTTGAGGTGGAGGCACGGCTTAACAAGGTGATGCTGCTGATCGATGAGGGCAAGGCTGACCGCGAGAAGGCCATTGCCGAGCTTGAAACCATCACAATGATCTGGCGCAAGAGCGAAATCGAGGTCCGGGCGCTTGCCCAGCTCGGTGAGATGTATGCGGAAGATACCCGGTGGCGTCAGGCTTTCGGTGCGGCGCGGCGCGTGAGCGAGGTCCTGCCAGAGCATCCGATGGCGCGTAAGTTGCACGACAATATGGCCAAGCGCTTCGAGGCGCTGTTTCTGGAAGGCAAGGCTGATCTTTTGCCCAAGGTCGAAGCCGTCGGCCTGTTTTACGATTTTCGCAATCTGATGCCGATTTCGCGCCGGGGAGATGAGATTGTGCGGCGTCTTGCCGAGAGGCTTGCGGATCTTGATCTGCTCGACCAGGCGACCGAACTGCTCCAGCATCAGGTGGAGAACCGTCTGGGTGGGGTGGCGCGCGCCCGCGTTGCCTCGCGGCTCGCGGTGTTGCACCTGCTGAATCGCAAGCCCGCCGAAGCGGTGCAGACGCTGCGTAGCTCGCGGTCCAACGATATCCCGGAAGATGTCAGGCGCGGTCGATTGCTGCTGGAGGCGCGCGCGCTTTCGGAGTTGTCGCGCACGGAGCTTTCCCTGGAGGTGCTGGCGTCGCAGAAAGGCGATGATGTTGATCGCCTCAAGGCAGATATCTTGTGGCGCGGCAAGCGCTGGCGGGATGCTGGCGAGGCTTTCGAGAAAATTCTTGGCACACGGTGGCAGGAGCCCGGCGAAATGCTGGACAGCGAGCGCGCCGATATCATGCGTGCCGGTGTTTCCTATGTCCTGGCCGATGACCGTCTGGGCCTTGACCGTCTGCGTCAGAAATACATGCCCAAGATGGCGGAAAGCATTGATGGACGGGCCTTTGAGCTTGTGAGTTCCAACAGCCGCAGCAGACAGCAGGAGTTCCGTGATATTGCACGTGCTCTGGTAGCTGGCAGCACATTGACCGAGTTTCTGGATATCTACCGTCAGCGTTATCCCGAGGCTGCGGGCGCACCGCGCAATCCGCGTGCCGCCGAAGAAGCGCTCAAGGAAATCCAGGGGCGTCAGCAGGGCCAGCGACCAACCGCGACATCGCCGGGCTGAGCTGAAAACGCTCTTACGTCCGCGATCTCAACCGACGCAGGCCCATGACATAGCCGATGACCTTGGCGACGGCTTTATAGTGATCTTCGGTTATGGGTTCATCAAGCCCGACTGCTGCGTGCAAGGCACGGGCCAGCGGC
>JANNRX010000270.1:0-20020 GCA_031401875.1 Hyphomicrobiales bacterium
GCCGCCACGATCTCGTCGATGTCGCCACGCTTGCTGATATAGGCCGGGCTGAGACACAAGGTGTTGTTCAATCCATCCAGCGAGCGGTTGGTGGCACCAATGATCACGGCTGACTTGCTCATGCAATCCGCCACAACAGCCTGAACCATCTTCTCCGGCAGAGGGTCTTTCGTCTCCCGGTTGCTGACCAGCTCGACACCCTGAAACAGTCCTTTGCCACGCACTTCGCCGACAATGGCGTGTTTCGCGGTCAGGGCCTGCAATTTTTCACTGAGATATTCACCCATTGTCCGGACATTCTCGAGCAGGTTTTCTTCCTCGATGATGGCCATATTGGCAATGGCGGCGGCCGGCCCTCCGGTACAGCCGCCGAATGTCGAGATATCGCGGAAATGGCTCATCGGATCGTCGGGACTGGATTTGAATTCATTGAACACCGCTTCTGTCGTGACAGTGCATGAGATGGCGGCATAGCCCGAGGCAACCCCCTTCGCCATGGTCACGATATCGGGTTGCACACCATATTGCTGATAGCCGAACCATGTGCCTGTGCGGCCAAGTCCACAGACGACCTCATCGATGATCAGAAGGATGTCATGTTTCTTGCAGATCTCCTGCACGCGCTCCCAATAGCCTTTTGGGGGTGTGATGACGCCCCCGCCTGCCGTTACTGGTTCAAGGATCAGACCGCCGACCGTATCGGCCCCCTCACGCAGGATGACCTCCTCGATGGCATTGGCGGCACGGATGCCATAATCCTCCACCGCGCCCCATTGCGAGCGATACTCCAGGCAATGCGGAACCTCGACAAAGCCCGGCGTGAACGGTCCATACTGTTCCTTGCGCTGGATTTGCCCTGCGGACGACAGCGCGGAAATGGTTGTGCCGTGATAATCACGGTCCCGATAGAGGATCTTGTGCTTTCTGCCACCGCTCTTCTGATGGGCGATCTGGCGCACGATCTTGTAGGCTTTCTCATTGGCCTCAGACCCAGAATTTGAATAATAGACCCGGCTCAGGCCCGGCATCTTCTCAATCAGCTGCTTGGCAAATTGCGCACCGGGGATGGTTCCCATGGCACCGGCGAAATAATTGAGCTTGATCAGCTGGTCCCGAACCGCATCGGCAATAGCGACGCGCCCGTAGCCCACATTGACCGTCCAGACTCCGCCAGAGGTGGCATCAAGATGCTCTCGTCCCGCCGTGTTCCAGACGCGCATGCCCTTGCCCTCGATAATGATGAGGGGATCAACCGTCTCATACTTCTTGTGCTGGGACAGATGATGCCAGACATGGTTGCGATCAGCTTCGATGATCTCGCGATAATCGTTCCTTTGGGCGTGCAGGTTCATGTCTGAAGAGTCCTGATCTTGATATCTTCTGCATTAAACCAAAGAAGCCCAGGAAAAACCAGAACCGAATGATCAGAAGGAACGCATTCAGGAAATGTCCTTCACATAAAGCGTTGCGCCTGATGCAAGAAATTCCTTCGATTTCTCCGCCATCCCGGCCTCCACTGCCTGCATTTCTTCCACGCCGGCATTGAGCAGGCGGACTTCTGCGCGAATATCCTGGGTGATTTTCATGGAGCAGAATTTCGGGCCGCACATGGAGCAGAAATGCGCCACTTTATGCGCATCTTTCGGCAAGGTTTCATCATGATAGGCCCGTGCTGTATCGGGATCGAGCGACAGGTTGAACTGATCCTCCCAGCGGAAAGAAAAGCGTGCCCGGGACAGCGCATCATCGCGTATTTTTGCCGCGGGATGGCCTTTGGCAAGGTCTGCCGCATGGGCTGCAATCTTGTAGGTGATCACCCCTTGTTTCACGTCATCTCGGTTGGGCAGGCCAAGATGCTCTTTTGGTGTCACATAGCAGAGCATGGCGCAGCCAAACCAGCCGATCATCGCCGCGCCGATACCCGATGTGATGTGATCATAGCCCGGTGCGATATCCGTGGTCAGCGGTCCCAGCGTATAGAAGGGCGCTTCACCGCATTCACGCAGCTGCTTGTCCATATTCTCCTTGATCTTGTGCATGGGCACATGACCCGGCCCTTCGATCATGACTTGGCAGCCCTTCTTCCAGGCGACCTGGGTCAACTCACCCAGGGTCTCCAGCTCAGCAAATTGCGCCCGGTCATTGGCATCCGCGATGGAGCCGGGGCGTAACCCGTCACCCAGGGAGAAGGATACGTCATATTTGCGCATGATATCGCAAATCTCGTCGAAGCGTTCGTAGAGAAAGCTTTCCTTATGATGGGCGAGACACCAGCGCGCCATGATCGAGCCCCCGCGCGAGACAATGCCCGTGACGCGATCCGCCGTCAGTGGCACGTAAGCCAGACGCACGCCTGCATGGATCGTGAAATAATCAACACCCTGCTCGGCCTGTTCTATCAGTGTATCCTTGAAGACCGCCCAGTCGAGCTTGACTGGATCACCATCCACCTTTTCCAGCGCCTGATAGATCGGCACTGTTCCGATGGGCACGGGCGAATTGCGCATGATCCAGCTGCGGATATTGTGAATGTTACGGCCTGTCGACAGATCCATCACAGTATCCCCGCCCCAACGGATGGCCCAGACAAGTTTTTCAACCTCTTCCGCCGCACCCGAGGTCACGGCTGAATTGCCAATATTGACATTGATCTTCACCAGAAAATTCCGGCCGATTACCATCGGCTCCAGCTCGGCATGATTGATATTGGCCGGGATAATGGCACGGCCACGAGCAATCTCGTCGCGCACAAACTCTGGCGTCACGAATTCCGGCACGCAGGCTCCGAAACTCTCGCCATCGACCATGCGCAGCCTTGCGCCTGGAAGTGCGGCTTCACGGGCCAGATTCTCGCGATGCGCAACATAGACCATCTCTTCGGTGATGATCCCGGCGCGGGCAAATTCATATTGCGTTACCAGTTGTCCCGGTCTGCCTGCGCGGATCACACGGCTGGCGGGACATTCGGGCACCAGCTTGTCGGCGGCAACATTGCCATTGTCTTCAGGCTTCACCGGGCGGGGCGCAATGGCATCAAAGCCACGCCCTGCGATCCAGGCATCACGGTTCTGGACCAGACCATTGGCCAGATCCGTGACATGGCCATGTTCAGTGTAGGGGCCGGACGGATCGTAGACGCGCACCGGCGGTTCCAGCGGATCGCTCAGTGTGATCTCGCGGAACGGCACGCGCAAATCGGGATGTGACTTTGGTGCGGCATAGACCTTGCGGGAACCGATGATCGGCCCGGTCGTCACTGTTTCCGGCGCAGGCTGAAGATTGCGTGTCAGGACAGGTTTATTCATGGTCTCGCCTCGCTGAACAGAGCATTAAGGGCAAGACCGGGAAGGGAAAATTATCCAGGGCTTCACGCGATCAATGCGCTCAAACCCTGATGTTTCCGTCCCTTCGTCGGCATGACCCGCATCAGGTTCAAAGGGTTTTCGGGCGATGCCCAATCTCAGCCGCAACAGCGGCACCCCTCGGAATAAATAAATGGTGCGCATTCCCGAAAGGGAAGTCAACTGCCGTTTTCATGGTTCTTGCTGGCCGCTAGAGTCAGGATCTGGCCCAACGGCCTGTCGAACGCCAGTCTCCCGATCAGCGCATACGGCGGCGTTCAGAGGCAGGCTGGTAGGCAATGGAAGAATGGTGGCTGCAATAGGGTGTGCCAAAATTGCAATCCGCTCCGCAGAATACAAATTCCGGTTGCGTGGGATCACCGATTGGCCATTTGCACATCGCTTCCTTCAGTTCCATGATCTGGACCCGGCGGGACATGGCCACCACAACCTCTTCGGCTGGCCGCGTCTCCACATGATAATGCACCTGCACATGTGTCTGATGCGCCAGCGCCACATTGCCTCTGACCTGAGGCATGGAGACTGTCCTGACAGTCTGGCGCGGCACTGCCTTGCGCACACGCGGCGCAGAACTGGATGTTGTCTTGGCTCTTCCGGAGAGGCCCAGGCGATGCACTTTGCCGATGACAGCATTACGCGTCACTCCGCCAAGCTCGGCAGCGATCTGACTGGCGCTCAAACCATCGGTCCAGAGCTTTTTCAGCAGATCAACGCGCTCGTCATTCCAGGACATTCGTTTCTCCTTGCTCTGCACCGCATACGCACAGAATCGAACAAATCTTCCCGCTCAAAAATAGCGCGGAAAGCGCAGACAACGCTCTACTCGGGATAGCCGACACGATATATCGTGTGCCGGTAGTAATTTCCTACAATATCAAGTGAATCACACGCAACGTCCGAACGGTTGTTGCGCTGGTTTTCACCAAGATCGCTGGGGAAAACTGGTTTTGGACGAATCAGGATATTGAGACAAAACAATGGCGGCAGACGAAGCGTGCTGAAGCGGTAACAGGCTCTCGGTTTTTCCCCGGCGCTGTTTGATTGACACTTCAGTCAAGGCCAAGGATAATAATACTGTGCCGTCCACTGTGGGCGGCCATTTCTTTTTTGTTCCTTATCAACAATAGCAAGGATTATCGCCGTGACTTCCGCTGTAATGCCAACCTATGCGCGCGCCAAACTCTCGTTTGAGCGTGGAGAAGGCGTCTGGCTTTATACGGTGGATGGCGAACGATATCTCGACTTTGGCGCAGGCATCGCCGTGTCCTCGCTCGGCCATTCCCATCCGGATCTGGTGGAGGCCTTGACAACGCAGGCTCAAAAATTGTGGCACACCTCGAACCTCTACACGATTCCTGAAGGCGAGCGGCTTGCCGAGCGGCTGACCGAACTGACCTTTGCCGATGTGGTGTTTTTCACCAATTCTGGTGCTGAAGCGATGGAAGGTAGCATCAAGACTGCGCGGAAATACCAGTCCGTGAGCGGCCATCCTGAACGCTACCGCATCATCACCTTCGAAGGCGCGTTCCATGGCCGCACCCTGGCGACCATCGCCGCTGGAGGCCAGAAGAAATATCTTGATGGCTTTGGTCCGCCTGTGGAAGGCTTTGATCAGGTGCCTTTCGGCGATCACAAGGCGCTGGAAGCCGCGATTACCGCTGAAACAGCCGCAATTCTCATCGAACCGGTGCAGGGCGAAGGTGGCATCAGATCTGTCCCCCCGCAATGCCTGCGTGGCTTGCGCACGCTTTGTGATCAGCATGGCCTGCTGCTGATTTTCGATGAAATTCAATGCGGCGTTGGCCGTACCGGCAAGCTTTTTGCGCATGAATGGGCGGGGATCACGCCCGATATCATGGCGATTGCCAAGGGCATCGGCGGCGGCTTCCCCATGGGGGCCTTTCTGGCCACGGCAGAGGCCGCAAAGGGCATGACTGCCGGCAGCCATGGTTCAACCTATGGTGGCAACCCGTTGGCTATGGTGGTGGGAAGCGCTGTTGTGGACCATGTCGCGCAACCTGCCTTTCTTGAAAATGTGCAGCGCATGTCCATTCTGTTCAAGCAGCGGCTTGCGGAATTGAAGGATCGGCACCCCGCTGTCATCGCGGATATCCGCGGCTCCGGCCTTCTCATGGGCATACGGGCGGTAATTCCGAATACGGAGTTGCAACAGGAACTGCGCGACGGCCAGCATATGCTGACAGTCACGGCAGGTGACAATGTGGTGCGTCTGGTTCCGCCCCTTATCCTGACGGAAGCCGATGTCGTGGAGGCTGTGGCACGCATCGACAGGGCCTGCACCAGCATCGAGGATCGCATGCGCAATTCCGCAAAGACAGCGGCTGAGTAACCGTGATGGCTCCCAAGGAAAGCACCCCATCCAAGGAAAACATGGCGCGCCATTTTCTTGATCTGTCGGATATTCCGGCGGATCAGCTCCGGCTGATCCTGAACAACAGCCGGGCCATGAAAGATCGCCGTCGCACCAAAGCCGCAGCCGCCGACCAGATGCTGGCGGGCAAAAAGATAGCGATGGTGTTCGAGCAGCCCTCGCTGCGTACCCGCATCTCATTCGAAGTTGGCATCCGCGAACTGGGTGGTGATCCGCTGATGATCACCGGCAAGGAAATCGAACTGGGCGAACGCGAGGCGATCTCCGATCAGGCGCGCGTTCTCTCCCGTTATGTTGATGCGATCATGATCCGCAGCCTCAAGCACGAGCTGGTTGTGGAACTGGCGAAATATGCCACCGTCCCTGTCATCAATGGGCTGACGAAGCGCTCGCATCCCTGTCAGGTCATGGCGGATATCATGACTTTCGAAGAACACCGGGGTAATATCCGCGGCAAGACAATCGCCTGGTGTGGCGACAGCAACAATGTGCTCGCCTCCCTCATGCATGCGGCGCAGCGCTTTGATTTCCGGCTCAATGTTGCCACCCCACCGGAGTTGAAACCCACGGATGCCTTGCTCGACTGGGTGCGCAAGCACAAGGCTGACATCCACCTCACCAGCGATCCCTTCGAAGCTGCCGACAACGCCGATTGCATCGTATCCGATGCCTGGGTCTCCATGGGCGACAAGGACGAGGGTCGCAGGCACAATCTGCTGAAGCCCTATCAGGTGAACGAGCGCCTGATGGCAGCTGCGCACAAAAATGCACTCTTCATGCATTGCCTGCCCGCGCACCGGGGCGAGGAAGTGACGGATGCAGTCCTTGATGGACCGCAATCGGTTGTGCTGGACGAGGCGGAGAATCGCCTCCATGCCCAGAAAGGCATTCTCGCCTGGGTTTTCGAAACGCCACGCTGATGCAATCCGATCTGCTGCAATCCATGGTGGTCGGTGATGGGCCGGGAGAAGATGACAGCCTTCTCTCGTTCCAGGTCGATGCACTTGATGTGCGCGGGCGCGTGCTGCGCATGGGACCGCAAATTGACCGCATGCTCAAGCGGCATGCTTATCCGCCCGCCGTGTTGCGTGTGCTTGCCGAAGCGGCAACGCTCACCACTCTGCTGGGCAGCGCCCTGAAACTGGAGGGGCGCTTCCAGTTGCAAACCAAGAGCGACGGGCCAGTCTCGATGCTGGTCGTCGATTTTGAAGCGCCCGGTAAAGTGCGCGCCTATGCACAATTCGATGCGGCAGCCATGCTCGACAATGCGTCATCGGCGGATATTCTGGGGAGGGGCCATCTTGCCCTCACCATTGATCAGGGCGGTGAGATGAACCGCTACCAGGGCATCGTGGCCCTTGACGGTCTTGGCCTGGAAGCGGCGGCGCATGAATATTTCCAGCAATCCGAGCAGATTCCAACCCGCATCCGGCTTGCGGTCGGTGAAGTGAGCGGGCCAGAGGGAACACACTGGCGCGCCGGTGGATTGTTCCTGCAATTTTTGCCGGAAGCTCCCGAACGCCTGCGCCAAAGCGATCTTCCTGCTGGTGATGGGCCTTCAAGTGTGGATCAGGATATCGAGGATAACGATATCAAGGAAGATGATGCCTGGATCGAGGCAAAACTGCTTGCAAAGACAGTGGAGGATCACGAGCTTCTGGATCCCACCCTCTCGTCAGAACGCCTTCTCTACCGTCTGTTTCACGAACACGGCGTGAGGGTTTTTGCGGGTCAGGCCGTGGTCGAAGCCTGCCGGTGCTCCCGCGAGCGTATCATGGCCATGCTGAAGCGTTTCTCGCCTCAGGAGCGCAAGGACATGCGGGGCGATGACGGCAGCATCGGCATTACCTGCGAGTTCTGCTCGACGCATTATCCTGTGAGCGAAGCGGAAGCTGACGGGCTGGAGACAAAACTTTAATTTACCTTGAAATGGCGCTTTTCTTGCCAGAACAGCGCAAACTGATACCTTCCACCGATATTTTCGGAGGATACAGCATGTTTCGCCGTTCGCTCAACGCCTGTCTTGCGCTGCTTGCGCTTGTCTCGATCACGCTTTTTGCCGCTCCCGCCAGCGCTGGAGTGGATATCCGGGTCAATCTGGCAAGCCAGACCATGACCGTGACCACGCCAGATGGTGATACCCGCCGCTGGGCCGTTTCTTCCGGCCGCAAGGGCTACAATACGATCCGTGGCAACTATCGCCCCTATATGCTCAAGACCTACCACTGGTCGCGCAAATATGGCGGTGCCATGCCGAATGCCATTTTCTTCAAGGGTGGCTATGCCATTCATGGCACCAGTGCGGTGAATCGTCTTGGCTCACCCGCCTCGCATGGTTGCATCCGGCTTGCCCCGGCCAATGCGCGCGAATTGTTCGCCATGGTCAAGAAACATGGCCAGCGTTCGACACGCATCGCCATCAATGGTGTTGCCCCCGATACCGGCAAATCGCTTTATGCCGCCAAGAAAAAGAAGCCCGTCTCTCAGGTCGCCCGAGTCAAGGCCAAGCAGCCGCAGCTCAGCATTCCGGCCTATGCACCCTATGAGCTGATTCCGTCAAACCGGCCCTTCCAGCGTTTGCGTTGATCCGGCAAGCACCTCATTCCAATTGTTTTTTTGCCAGATCACTGACTTGACGGCGCGGAAAAACCCGCGTCTTCTTGTGCCTTGGCTTTCATGCACAGGGAGACGGTGATGACGCTGTCGACACGAACATTGGCTTTCGGCTTTCTCGCCGGTGTGATCGCAACGCTGATCTTCCATCAGGGCATGGTGTTGCTGCTATGGCTCGTTGGACAGCTTCCGAACTTCCCGTGGAATCTCAAAGGCTCTGTTGGTCCGCTCGGCGTTCCTGTCCTCGTCAACCAGATGTTCTGGGGCGGGCTCTGGGGCATCGTATTCGCGGTGGTCGGCGGCATGATCCCGGTGGCGAACACCGTGCTGCGCGGTGCCGTTTTCGGGCTTCTGGGGCCTTATCTGCTCGGCAACGGCCTGCTTGTGCCATTATTCAAGCAAACAGGCCAGTTCATCTGGACCTGGCCTTCGACGCGGCTGGTCATCGGCGCGCTGATCGGCGGCGCTTTCGGCATCGGCGTGGCGCTGATTTATAGAGCGCTGGCGAAGCGGTAGAATTTACGCTCACGCTTTATGACGTAAGAAACGTCTTCAGGTGTGACTCAAGCGCCGCCTGATCCTTCAACTCGCATTCCCAGAGCGTCAGACAACGGTAGCCCGCCGCCTCAACCGCAGATTGCGTCTGCACATCCCGCGCCTTGTTGCGGGCGATCTTGGCCTGCCAATAGCCCGCATTCGTCTTCGGCATGCGCCCGCCCCGCGCGCAGCCATGCCCGTGCCAGAAGCAGCCGTGGACAAAGATATCGGCGTGGCGCGGGCGGAGAATCATATCGGGCTTGCCGGAGAGGTCTGCCGCATGGATGCGGAAGCGGTAGCCGAGGCGGTGGAACGGTTACTGTCGATAAGTAAATTTGGCGCCTGCTCCGAGCCATCCTAGCGTGGTAACCATATGTAATGGGCTTTGCGATATTCATGCACCGATCAGATTCGATCTACGACGACAGTCCGGCTGAACGGTATCAGTTTCCGAAATTCTACCTCAGCCGTGCCCAATCTTGCATCGGAGATTGGATAGTTTACCTCGAACCAGCTGGTGTGAAGGGAAGTCGGGGGTACTTTGCCATTGCAAAAGTCCAGACAATCAAACCTGATCCCAAAGTCGATAAAATGTTTATCGCCAACATAGAGCCAGGTAGCTACCTTGAGTTTCCAAATCCAGTTCCTTTCAGAGACGCCACTGGACCAGTCGAGCGGGGCCTTTTGACTGAAAGCGGAACTTTAGCCCGCACGACGTGGGCAGTCCGTCCACTATCAGCAAGTGACTTTGATAGAATCACGGCTCGCGGACTGGCGGACGATATTCAGATCCTGCCTCGTGTCGAAGAGCATCCTGCCATATCGGGCTTCGAAGAATCGCAAACCGCATTCGTCTATGACCAGCCTCGAGATCGGATACAGCTTGTTACCTCTCGCGCAATCCGAGACCGCGTCTTCCGGAAGATTGTGCTGCGTGCCTATGATGAACGTTGCGTGATGACAGGTCTGCGACTTGTTAATGGTGGTGGGCGTGCAGAAGTCGAAGCAGCGCATATCAAACCGGTTGAGGCAGATGGTCCCGACATCGTTAACAACGGCATAGCACTATCCGGTACGGCGCACTGGATGTTTGACCGCGGCTTGATTTCCTTGGACGATGACCTGCGAATTCTGATCTCTCGACACGTCAACAATCCAGAAGAAGTACGCTCATTCCTCAAGCCCGAGGGATTTGCCACCAGACCAGTGCGCGAGAAGGACAGACCACATCCAGCCTTCCTCCAATGGCATCGAGACCATTGCTTCAAGAGGTGAACCGATGCGTAAATACGCCTTCGACGTAAAAATGTACGCTGCGATCCGTATCATGGCTGAGTCACGCAAGAGCGCTGAGACGATCCTCAATCAAGCCCTCGAATGTGCAAATCTCAATGTCAGTGCAACTTCCAGTCTCGGCACAGCGAAGGTAACTGAAGCGTCAATTTATATCGACGACGAAGGCTATCCCTACCTCTTCGAGGTTGATGGCATTGACGTCGACAACGACGAGTCCGAAGCCGACCCAGCGACGTCAGAGTTAAACGACCTCGACAAAAGCGGTTGAACGGAAATTACGTCATGGCCGGGTTGACCCGGCCATCCACGTTTTGCGACCCAGCTGCATGGGCGGCTGGGTTTACATCATGACGAACAAGCCCAACGGCACGCTTTACACCGGCGTGACAGCCGACCTGTCGCCACGCGTCTGGGAGCATCGGGAAGGACTCTTCAAGGGATTCACCAAGCGCTACGGCCTCAAGCGCCTTGTCTGGTTCACATTCTTCGAGGACATACGCGAGGCGATCCAACACGAGAAGAACATGAAGCACTGGCCGCGCGCCTGGAAGGTGCAGGCAATCCACCGGATGAACCTTGCCTGGGACGATCTCTACGAGACGTTGGCGTAAGCCAACGCCGAACATTCATCGTCAAGGCCGGGCTTGGCCTAGCCATCGACGTCCTAAGGCGCTGAAGGTGTTAAAACGTGGATGGCCGGGTCAAGCCCGGCCATGACGCGCGAGTGCCCTCACCCGTCCATCTTCAGCGCCGCAATAAATGCTTCCTGCGGAATTTCCACGCGGCCGAACTGGCGCATGCGTTTCTTGCCCTCTTTCTGCTTGTCCAGCAGCTTGCGCTTGCGCGAGGCGTCACCGCCGTAGCATTTCGCCGTCACGTCCTTGCGCATGGCGCGCACCGTCTCGCGGGCGATGATCTTGCCGCCGATGGCGGCCTGGATCGGGATGACGAAGAGATGTGGCGGGATCAGGTCTTTCATCTTTTCGCACATGCCACGGCCACGGGCCTCGGCGCGCGTCCGGTGCACCAACATGGAGAGCGCGTCCACGGACTCGCCGTTCACCAGCATGTTGAGCTTCACAAGGTCGCCCTCGCGATAGCCGGTGATGGTGTAATCGAAGGAAGCATAGCCCTTGGAAACCGATTTCAGCCGGTCGTAAAAATCGAACACCACCTCGTTGAGCGGCAGATCATAGACCACCTTGGCGCGTGACCCGATGTAGCCGAGATCGACCTGTTCGCCGCGCCGGTCCTGACAAAGCTTGATGACCGAGCCCAGATGCTCGTCCGGCGTGAGGATGGTGGCGCGAATCCATGGCTCGTCGATGGTGAGGATCTGCATCACATCCGGCATGTCGGCGGGGTTGTGCATGTCGATGTGGGTGCCGTCGCGCAGCGCCAGCTTGTAGACGACGGAAGGCGCGGTGGCGATCAGGTCAAGATCGAACTCGCGTGATAGTCTTTCCTGAATGATTTCAAGATGTAACAACCCCAGAAAGCCGCAACGGAAGCCAAAGCCGAGTGCCGCACTCGTCTCCATTTCGTAGCTGAACGACGCGTCATTCAGGCGCAGCTTGCCGACGGCGGCGCGGAGATCCTCGAAATCGGCGGCGTCCACCGGAAACAGACCGCAGAACACTACGGGCTGTGCGGGCTTGAAGCCGGGCAGCGCCTCAGCGGTGGGGCGGCGCTCATCGGTGATGGTGTCACCAACGCGGGTGTCCGCCACTTCCTTGATCGACGCCGTGATGACGCCGACCTCACCGGGGCCGAGGTGATCCGTCGGAACCAGTTTGGGTGTGAGATAACCCACGCGCTCGATGTCATAGGTGGCCTTGGCGCTCATCATGCGGACGCGCTGGCCTTTCTTGAGCACCCCGTCGATGACGCGCACGAGAACCACGACGCCGAGATAATTATCATACCAGCTGTCGACCAGCATGGCTTTCAATGGCGCGTCAGGATCGCCGGTCGGTGCGGGCAGGCGCGTGACGATGGCTTCCAGCACGGCTTCGATGTTGAGGCCGGTCTTGGCCGAAATCGCCACGGCGTTCGAGGCGTCAAGACCGATGACATCCTCGATTTGCTGTTTGATACGCTCCGGCTCGGCGGCGGGGAGATCGACCTTGTTCAGGACCGGCACGATCTCGTGGTTGGCATCAAGCGCGTGATAGACGTTGGCCAGCGTCTGCGCTTCCACGCCCTGCGAGGCATCCACCACCAGCAGCGAGCCTTCGCAGGCCGCCAGCGAACGGGAAACCTCGTAAGCAAAATCGACGTGGCCGGGCGTATCCATCAGATTGAGAATATAGGTCTTGCCGTCTTTGGCCTTGTAATCGAGACGCACGGTCTGCGCCTTGATGGTGATGCCGCGCTCGCGCTCGATATCCATGGAATCGAGCACCTGCTCGGTCATTTCTCGCGCCGTCAGGCCGCCAGTGGTCTGGATAAGCCGGTCAGCCAGAGTGGATTTTCCATGGTCGATATGCGCCACGATGGAAAAATTACGAATATTATCGATGGTCTGCTTCGTCATAGGGCGGGAGATAGCAGCCGGAGGGCAAAACGTCGAGTGCGGCTATGTCGCGCAACACCTGGGATACCAAGATTTACGACAGGATGAAGATCGTCTTGTCCCTGGCAACCTGCGCCGCGATGAAATCAGCTACGGCACGAATCCGCAGACTGCTGCTGTTATCAAGATGCGTCACAATCCAGTAACTGCGCTGAAAGGACAGTGCAGGGAGCACCATTTCCAGCGCCGGATCGAGCGCGGCATGATAATCATGCAAAATTCCGATTCCCGCGCCTGCCCTCACGGCTTCGTTCTGCCCGACAGCACTGGCACATTCGAGACGCCGGTACTGCGGTCCGAAGGTCTCGGGCTTGAAGTTCAGCTCTGGCGAAAACAGCAGATCCTGGACGTAAGTCACCAGCGGGTGCGCCTGTAGATCGCTTTCGCTGCCGGGCCGACCATGGGCTGCGAGATAGTCCTTCGAGGCATAGAAATGCAGCGAGTAATCTGTCAGCTTTCGGACGGCGAGCCGCCCGGCCTCCGGTCGGTCAATGGTGATTGCAATGTCTGCCTCGCGCCGGGATAGCGAGAAGGCGCGGGGAACCGGCACCAGTTGTATCGTCAGCGCGGGATGCTGGCGTGCAAGTTCCCCCAAACGGCTTGATAAAAACAGTGTTCCAAAACCATCGGGCGCGCCAATCCGCACAGTTCCCGCAACATCAAGACCGGTTGCTGCGATCTCGGCTTGAACCTGTAGCATTTCCGCTTCTATGCGCTCGGCTGAGGCAAGAAGTCTTTCGCCGGAAGGCGTTATTATACAACCGCTTGTCCGGCGCTCGAAGAGTTTGGCACCCAGTTTCGTTTCAAGAGCCGTAATACGGCGGGCGACGGTCGCGTGATCAACACCAAGCTGACGCGCTGCGGCCAGAAACTGGCCCGCCCTGACAACGCTGAGGAAAACCCGGACTGCATCCCAATCCATCACTATGCCTGAATTTGCGCTTTGATTGCGCTATGCTGCGCGTTGTTCCGCGTTCATACAAGTCGTATAGAGAGATGGGAGAAGAAATAATGTTTCTTGATGGTCTGCCTATCCCTATCATTCAAGGCCCAATGCTTGGCGTCAGCAATGAAGCGTTGGCCATCGCTGTGTCGAAGGCTGGCGGCCTTGGTTCCCTCGCTGCGGCAGGGCTATCGCCTGAGGCTATTGCGAAGGGCGTCTCTGCCATCCGCACCGCAACGGACAAGCCATTTCTGGTCAACATCTTCATTCAGGCTCCTGCCAATCCGACGATGGACGAGGTTCGCTCCGCGATGGAACGGATTGCGCCGTGGCGGGCGAGGCTCGGGCTTCCCGCACAGTCCATTCCCAATCAATGGGCGGAAGCTTTCGAGCCGCAATTCACCGCTCTGGTGGAGACTGCTCCGCCCGCCGCGTCCTTCACCTTCGGTATTCTGACACGCGATCAGGTTTCGGCGTTGCATGCCCGGGGCACCTGGGTCATGGGCACGGCAACAACCGCTGCTGAGGCGAAGGCATGGACGGATGTGGGTGCGGATGCGATCTGCGCGCAAGGGTTCGAGGCAGGTGGCCATCGTGGCACGTTCCTGCGGGATGTCAGCGAAAGCCAGATTGGCACCTTGTCGCTGGTCAGCACCATACGCGACGCCGTCGATATCCCGGTTGTTGCGGCCGGTGGCATCACGGATGGCAAGGCCGTTGCAGCGGCACTCGCCATGGGTGCGGCTGCTGTGCAGGTGGGCACGGCCTATCTGCTGGCGGATGAGGCGACGACCAGCGCACCATGGCGCAAGGCCATCGCCGCTGTCGATGATGATGCCACGCGGCTTACACGGGTTTTCTCAGGTCGCCATGCGCGTGGAATCGAGAATGCCTTCATGCGCGAGATGCAGGCGTTCGAGGGTGATATCCCGGTCTATCCGATCCAGAACGCACTGACCCAGGAATTGCGTGCCGCCGCCGCCAAAGCCGGATCCTCGGAAGAATTGTCGCTCTGGGCCGGACAAAGCGTGAAGCTGGCGAAATCCGGTTCCGCAGCCAGCATTACCCAAACACTCTGGCGCGAGGCTCAGGACGCCTTGCGCTCGACATCAACACGCTGGCTTTGACGCCAGTTCGGCCCATAATCATTCACAAACGAGAGGAAATCATCATGATCGACTACGGACACTTCATTGGCGGCAAGCATGTCGCAGGCACATCGGGCCGCTACGCCGAGGTTTTCCAGCCCATGGACGGCACGGTGCGCGGTCGAGTGGCGCTGGCGTCCAAGGCGGAGCTGACTGCCGCAGTTGCCAATGCCAAGGCGGCGCAACCAGCCTGGGCCGCAACCAATCCACAGCGGCGCGTACGGGTGCTGATGAAATTCATCGATCTGGTGGCGAAGCACAATGACGAACTCGCCGAAATCCTGGCGCGCGAGCACGGCAAGACCATTCCCGATGCCAAGGGCGACATCCAGCGCGGCATCGAAGTCATCGAGGTCTGCCTCGGCTCACCCCACATGCTGAAGGGTGAATTCACCGATGGCGCAGGTCCGGGCATTGACATCTACTCCATGCGCCAGCCGCTGGGTGTCGTGGCGGGCATCACGCCCTTCAACTTCCCGGCCATGATTCCGATGTGGAAGCTCGGCCCGGCCATTGCCTGCGGCAATGCCTTCATCCTCAAGCCTTCCGAGCGCGACCCCGGCGTGCCGATGCGTCTGGCGGAACTGCTGATGGAAGCTGGACTTCCCGCCGGCATCTGCAACGTCGTCAACGGCGACAAGGAATCGGTCGATGCCATCATCGACGATCCTGATATCAAGGCCATCGGCTTTGTCGGTTCGACGCCGATCGGCGAGTATATCTACGGACGCGGCTGCGCCAACGGCAAGCGCGTGCAGGCCTTTGGTGGCGCCAAGAACCACATGATCATCATGCCGGATGCCGATATGGACCAGGCAGTCGATGCCTTGATCGGCGCAGGTTACGGCGCGGCAGGCGAACGCTGCATGGCGATCTCGGTGGCTGTGCCTGTTGGTGAGAAAACAGCGAATGAGCTGATGAAGCGGCTGATTCCGCGTGTTGAAAGCCTCAAGGTTGGCCCTTCAACCGATGCATCTGCCGATTTTGGTCCGCTGGTTACCAAGGCCCATCTCGAAAAGGTCAAGAGCTATGTCGATCTGGGCGTCAAGGAAGGTGCAACGCTCGCAGTCGACGGGCGCGGCTTCTCGATGCAGGGTTATGAAAACGGCTTCTACATGGGCGGTTGCCTCTTTGATAACGTCACGCCTGACATGCGCATTTACAAGGAAGAGATCTTCGGGCCGGTTCTCTCCGTCGTACGTGCGAAGAATTATGAGGCTGGCCTCGCCCTCGCCAATGATCACGAATACGGCAACGGCGTCGCGATCTTCACCCGCGACGGCGATGCGGCCCGTGATTTTGCCTCCCGCGTCAATGTCGGCATGGTCGGCATCAATGTGCCAATCCCCGTGCCGCTCGCCTATTACACCTTCGGTGGCTGGAAACGCTCCGGTTTTGGCGATCTCAATCAGCACGGCCCGGACGCCTATCGTTTCTACACCAAGACGAAGACGGTCACGTCGCGCTGGCCGTCGGGCATCAAGCACGGCGCGGATTTCGTCATTCCCACGATGAATTGACGGGATTTACAGCGCGTGACCCTGCCATGCGTCATCATATGTTGCAGTGCAGCATGATTTCGGTCATGCTGCACTGCTAACAAGGGAATGCAAGCATGGCGGGTAATGGTTCCGATCTCAGTGGCCTCTGGCTGTCGCCTTATGTGATGGCGTCGCGCATGCCGATCCTCTGGGCCGAAGCGCTCAATCCGGACCCCGGAAGCCGCAGCGAGACCAACCGCATGATGTCCGAAAAGATGGCCGCCGTGCAGGAAGGTGTTGTCGCGGCGCAGACGACGTTTGGCCATGCCATGCTGGAGACCTGGGCCGCCCTGGCTTTCGGACAGCTTCCCAAGGCCACACCACACAACACCGCCGATGCGATGATGTGGGCAGGTCTCGCTCCCGCCGCCCGCCGCGTCAAGGCCAATGCCAAGCGCCTGGGGAAGCGGTGATTCCTTTCAGCATGATGGGTTGGCTTGTGACCGGGCCAATTCTTTGCTATCATAAATGATAGCAAAGAGGATGCCATGGGACAGGTTCTGATCCGCAACGTACCGGATGAAACCATCGAGTTATTCAAAGCCAAGGCTAAACTCAACGCACGGTCGCTGGAGCAGGAGCTGCGCGATCTTCTCGAGCGCAATCGCCCTTACACGACAGAGGAGCGTGTCGCCGCCAGCCGCAGGCATCTGGCGCAATATAGTGTGATCCAGCCCTCTCTCACATCCGCCGACTTGCGCGATGGCATGGAGTGATCCATGCTGGTTGTTGACGCCAGTGTCGCCGTCAAATGGTTCGTGCCGGAAGAAGGAAGCGACAAAGCCATGGCGCTTCTCCAATCGCGGGAAGAGCTTACAGCGCCCACGCTGATTTTCGCTGAAGTAACGCGCGCCTTCCAGAAAAAGCATGCCGTTGGCCTGATGCCGTTTGAGGCGATTGTCGAAGGTGTGACGGACCTGAGGCGTTATCTGCATCACACGGTTGCGCTGGAGATCCTGATCGGCGAGGCGCTGATCATTGATCGCCAGTATCCGCATCCAATTTTCGATTATCTCTATCTCGCCTGCGCCATGCGGGAGCACTGCCGGGTTATCACCTCAGACCAGAGTTTCATTGCCAAGCTCACGGGAACGCCTTTTTCGGAGCATGTCATTCCTCTCAATGACTGGCTCCCGTAAAATCATCCCCGCACAGTCGGCCTCAGCTTGAGCAGAAACTCCGGCAGGATGCTCTGGAGCCTCTGCTCGATGGCGGCTGACCTGCGGTAGTACAGCAGCCCCAGGCCGATGACGCCCAGACCAATCGCCGAGAGGGCGAAGGGGAACAGCAGGGAATCCTTGAAGACCTTGCCGGCGAGATTGGCGAAATAGATCATAGCGCCAATGCCACCGAACACAGCGTAGACACGCCGGGACAAGAAAACCGAAAGTCCGATCAAACCAAGATTGATCAGGAAATACAGAAATTTCCCGATCTCGCTGCTGGATTCCTGGAAGGTCAGCCCACCCCAGAATGTGACAATGCCAACGAGGTGCAGCCAGAAGCCGAAGTCCGCATCCTTGCGGCGCAGGTCCACGGCCCATGCAAGGGGAATGAGCACAAGACCGAAGGCGAGCGAGATGGTGCGCCGTTCATCCCAGCCCGCCGATGACCCTTTCAGCCATTCCGCCAGATCCATGGACATGAACCAGAGCGCCACAGAGGCAATGAAGAGAATGAACGGAAAGCGATAGAAGCGCAGGGCCAGGAGCGCGGCAAGGATCGTTCCAACCTCCATGGGCACGAAGCCGCCTTTGATCCAGATGTAGAAATCCCGGTAGTTGCCCGGTTTGCCCAAGCTGTCCGACCAGCCCGTCATGTCCTGGATGCTGAAGATGGCGAGCGGGGCCATCGAAACCGCCGCCGCGATCAGCAATCCACCGGGCGTCGGCAGGCCGCGCTGGTGCCAGAGGTGATGGCCGGCAAAAACGAACACCCCCGCATAGGCCAGCGCCGTTACGAGAAGAGCCCGCGCACCCATCTGGCTGAACGCCAGCGTCGAGAACAGCCCCATGGCTCCGATGATGATCAGCGCGCCGAAATACCACAGCACATGGGCGAGATCGAAGCGCGGTTCGGTTGTGGCGGCAACAGAAGCTCCATCCGTAGGCGAGACGTCCGAGGCCGTCATGAACGCCTCAAGCTTCCTGGCCTGATCAGCAGTCAGAATACCCGCAGCCACCGCGCCCGCAAAAGATCCAGCCATAAACGCTCCTTGTGCGACTAAAATCACCGTCGACTGTAGCCCTGAACCGTCTAGACTGTCCAAAAGAAGATTGGATGCTGCAGAATGACTTTTTCCCTTACCGACGACCAGATCACCATTCGCGACATGGCACGGGAGTTCGCTGCGGAAAAGCTCGCGCCCTGTGCGCTGGAATGGGACGAGAAGCGCCATTTCCCCGTGGATGTGATCCGCGAGACAGCCGCACTCGGTATGGCCGGCATCTACGTGAGCGAAGCCAGTGGGGGAACGGGCCTCAGTCGCCTCGACGCCGCGCTGATTTTTGAAGCGCTGGCAGAAGGCTGCCCAGCAGTCTCCGCCTATATCTCCATCCACAACATGGTGGCCTGGATGATCGACCGCTACGGCTCGGACAGCCAGAAGGCGGCATTCCTGCCCAAACTCCTGACCATGGAGCATCTCGCCGCCTATTGCCTGACGGAACCGGGTTCCGGCTCGGATGCGGCCGCGCTGAAAACACGCGCCGTGCGCGAGGGGGACAGCTATGTGCTCAACGGCCAGAAGCAGTTCATCTCGGCAGCCGGTGCCGCGGATCTCTATCTGGTCATGGTCAGGACCGGCGAGGATGGCCCCAAGGGCATCTCCACAGTTCTGGTGCCCAAGGACGCGCCGGGCCTGTCTTTTGGGGCGAATGAGAAGAAAATGGGCTGGAACGCCCAGCCGACACGCGCCGTGATCTTCGACAACTGTCGCATCCCCGCCGCCAATCTTCTCGGCAGCGAGGGCATCGGATTCAAGGTTGCCATGTCCGGGCTGGATGGCGGCAGGCTGAATATTGGCGCCTGCTCCATCGGCGGGGCCCAGAGCGCCTTGTCGAAGTCGCTCTCCTATGCCAACGAGCGCAAGGCTTTCGGCAAGAAGCTGAACGAGATGCAGGCGCTGCAGTTCAAGCTGGCCGACATGGCGACCGAGCTGGAGGCCGCGCGTATTTTCCTTTATTCCGCCGCCTCGGCCTATGACCGTCAGGACCCCGAGACGACCATGCGTTGCGCCATGGCGAAACGCGTCGCCACCGATACGGGCTTCGAGGTCGCCAATCAGGCGCTGCAACTGCATGGCGGCTACGGCTACTTGCAGGATTACGGCATCGAGAAGATCGTGCGTGATCTGCGCGTCCACCAGATCCTCGAAGGCACCAACGAGATCATGCGCATGATCATCGGCCGCCAGATCATCGCGGCGAACGGCTTCGGGCGGTAGGCTGTTTGAAAAGTCTTGAACACCCTTCACGCCTTGCAGGTTCCTCGTCCTTGAAGGGGCATTGCATTGCCCTTGTGCGTCCTTCGAGGCTCCGCTTCGCTCCGCACCTCAGGATAAGGAAAATTGCGGATTGCAAAACACAATTCTTCTCATCCTGAGGTGCGAGCG
>JANNRX010000271.1:0-2659 GCA_031401875.1 Hyphomicrobiales bacterium
ATGCGCTTTTCATTGCGGATAATAATGTCGGGCGCACGCAATTCAATCAGCCGCTTGAGACGGTTGTTGCGGTTGATGACACGACGATAGAGATCGTTGAGGTCCGATGTGGCAAAGCGACCGCCATCCAGTGGTACCAGCGGGCGCAGATCAGGCGGAATCACCGGCACGACCTTGAGGATCATCCATTCCGGCTTGTTGCCCGATTCCATGAACGCCTCAATGATGTTCATGCGCTTGGCGAGCTTCTTTTTCTTGAGCTCGGATTCGGTTTCCTTGGCCTCAACGCGCAGATCGGCCGCAATCTTGGCCAGATCCATGGTCTTGAGCATTTCGCGGATAGCTTCCGCGCCAATCATGGCGGTGAAACTGTCATCACCATATTCGTCCTGAGCGCGCAGATACTCTTCTTCCGACAGTGTCTGGTTCTGCTTGAGCGGCGTCAGGCCCGGTTCCATCACGATATAGCTTTCGAAGTAGAGGATGCGCTCCACTTCCTTCAGCTGCATGTCGAGAATCATGGCGATGCGCGACGGCAACGACTTGAGGAACCAGATATGCGCGACAGGTGCCGCGAGTTCGATGTGGCCCATGCGCTCGCGCCGGACGCGGCTCAGCGTGACTTCCACGCCGCATTTCTCGCAGATAACGCCCTTGTATTTCATGCGCTTGTACTTGCCGCACAGACACTCGTAATCTTTGATGGGCCCAAAGATGCGGGCACAGAAAAGGCCATCCCGCTCGGGCTTGAAGGTACGATAATTGATGGTTTCAGGCTTCTTGATCTCTCCGAAAGACCACGAAAGGATCTTTTCCGGTGACGCGATCGAGATACGGATATTGTCGAAGGTCTGTGGCTGGACCAACGGGCTGAAGACATTCATGATGTCCTGGTTCATTACCATCTCCTGGTGACGGGCTCGAGTCCCGTCTTGCAAGGCATTGAAAGCGATAAAACGTAACAATGGCGGCGCAGGTCATCCCTGCGCCAGCCTGAACAAATCAGTTACTCAGCAGCATCCGCAGGCGGAAGATCGGTATTCGCCGCCGGCTTGATGTTGGTGGTCAATTCCACATTGAGGCCGAGCGAACGCATTTCCTTGACGAGAACATTGAAGCTTTCGGGGATGCCGGCTTCAAAATTATCCTCGCCGCGGACAATGGATTCATACGCTTTGGTACGTCCCGCAACGTCATCGGATTTCACCGTCAGCATTTCCTGCAAGGTGTAGGCGGCACCATAGGCTTCGAGCGCCCAGACCTCCATTTCGCCGAAGCGCTGACCACCGAACTGCGCCTTGCCGCCGAGTGGCTGCTGGGTAACCAGCGAGTAAGGGCCAATCGAGCGAGCATGGATCTTGTCGTCGACAAGATGGTGCAGCTTCAGCATGTAGATATAACCGACAGTCACCTTGCGATCGAATGTATCGCCCGTGCGTCCATCATAAAGCGTCGATTGGCCTGATGTGTGCAGGCCAGCCATAGTGAGGAAGTCCTCGATATCGCTTTGCTTTGCGCCATCGAAAACGGGCGTTGCAATGGGAACACCACGACGCAGGTTCGAGGACATTTCCACAAGGCTCTTGTCATCCAGCGATTTCACTTCAGCGTCATCACCATAGATCTCATGCATTTTCGCCTTGAGAGGCTTGATATCGCCCTGTTTCATATAGGCATCAACGCATTGCGCCACCTGCTTGCCGAGCCCTGCACAGGCCCATCCCAGGTGCGTTTCCAGAATCTGGCCGACGTTCATGCGCGAAGGCACGCCCAGTGGATTGAGCACCATGTCGACATGGGTACCATCTTCCAGGAACGGCATATCCTCGATTGGCACGATGCGCGAGACAACGCCCTTGTTGCCGTGACGTCCGGCCATCTTGTCACCGGGCTGGATCTTGCGCTTCACAGCGACGAAGACCTTGACCATTTTCATGACGCCAGGTGGCAGTTCATCGCCGCGCTGAAGCTTTTCCACCTTGTCCATGAAGCGACTTTCCAGCCCCTTCTTGGATTCGTCATACTGCTTCCGCATGGCTTCGATTTCGCCCATCAGCCTGTCATCGCCGATGCCATAATTCCACCATTGCGAGCGCGGCAGACCATCCAGCGCTTCACGGGTAATCTTGACGTCTTTCTTGCCGCCCTTGGGAGCGGCTATGGCTTCCTTGCCAACAAGCATATCGGTAAGACGACCGTAGACGTTGCGGTCGAGGATTGCCAATTCGTCGTCTCTGTCCTTGGCGAGGCTTTCGATCTCTTCGCGCTCGATGGCCTGGGCGCGCTCATCCTTGTCAATGCCGTGACGATTGAAGACACGAACTTCAACGATCGTGCCCTGAACACCGGGCGGAACCCGCAAGCTGGTATCGCGGACGTCAGAGGCCTTCTCGCCGAAAATGGCTCGCAGAAGCTTCTCTTCCGGTGTCATCGGACTTTCGCCCTTTGGTGTGATCTTGCCGCAAAGGATATCACCGGCTGCAACTTCCGCGCCGATATAGACAATGCCCGCTTCGTCCAGATTGCGCAGCTGCTCTTCCGAGACATTCGGAATATCGCGGGTGATTTCCTCAGGACCCAGCTTGGTGTCGCGGGCCATGACTTCGAATTCCTCGATGTGGATCGAGGTGAAGACATCTTCCTTCACAATGCGCTCGGA
>JANNRX010000272.1:0-6609 GCA_031401875.1 Hyphomicrobiales bacterium
GACAGGGTCATCAGCAGGGTATGTCCATCATTGGCCCCGCGCGCCACGGCGGCATTGCCCAACGCGCCGCCGGCTCCGCCACGGTTGTCCACGATGACAGGCTTGCCGAGGATCCGCTCGAACGCCTTGGCGATAGGCCGCGCCGCCAGATCCCCTTGTCCGCCTGGCGGAAAAGGGACAACCATCCTCAGTGCCTGACTGGGCCAAGATCTGTCCTGCGCCAGCACGGGAACGGAGCCCGCAAACCCCAGGCCGGCGGCACCTGCTAAAAACTCCCTGCGTCTCATGCGTTCCTCCCAGAAAGCGTGATGCGGATTGCCCGCTTCTTATCCGACAGTATTTTCCAGAATGCCAAGGCCGGAAATCTCGATCTTCACGTGATCGCCTTTTTGCAGGAACTTTGGTGGTGTGAAGCCGATGCCCACGCCCGCAGGTGTTCCGGTGGCGATGATGTCCCCCGGTTCAAGGGTAATGTAGCGCGAGATCGTGCTGATCAATGTCGGGATATCAAAGATGAGGTCGGCGACAGGCGCATTCTGGCGCAGCTCTCCATTGACCCAGGTCCGCAACTGCATGGCGCGTGGATCGCCGGTCTCGTCAGCACTGACCACGGCAGGCCCCATTGGACAAAACCCGTCGATGCCTTTGCCAAGCGCCCATTGCCGATGCTTCTGCTGCAAAACGCGGGATGTCACATCATTGATGATCGTGTAGCCGAAGACATGGTCCATGGCCTTGTCGTGGGAGATGCCCCGCCCGCCTTGCCCGATGACCACCCCGAGTTCACCCTCATAATCGACCGATTGCGTGTCATCGAGATATCCGGGGATCACGTCGCCCGGACCGCAGACCGATGTCGGCTGCTTGGTGAAAAGCACGGGGAGTTCAGGAACGACTTCCTTGGCTGTCGCATCGAATCCACTCTGGGCAAATTCCTTGGCATGGTCGTGGTAGTTTTTCCCGACGCAAAAGATGTTGCGCGCCGGGCGGGGGATTGGTGCGGTCAGCACAGTTCGATCCAGCGGGATCAATGGTGCTGTCTTTGCGGCAGCCATAAATACCATGCGCTCTGCCGCGTTCATCCCGGCAACCGCCGCAACCGAGAGTGGCTGACTGCTGCCCGCGCTGACATCACGGATCCCCGATGACTCCAGAAGGCCCAGTCGGGCGGCACCCTGTGGTGCTCCTTTGTCCCGAAAACTCACGAGTTTCATTGTTGCTCCCGCATGTGCATTGTTAAATCAGGCCAGAGCATGTCGCGAATAAGCGGAAACCGGTTATTCGAAGACGACATGCTCTCAGTATATAGTGTAGATCACGTTTTTCGAATTTTGATTAATCAATCAAAATGCGACGTGATCTAGTGGTTTTGCCGCGCGGATGACGCGCTTGAGATCAGGAGCCGAGCCAACAGCGCGCGCCGCCTTGATCAAGGCCCGCGAGCCTTTCTCACCCAGAATCGGATCACACATATCTGCGAGCTTGGCGTTGAGTTCCTTGTCGGTCAGCGGGCGACCGAGCGAGCCGATGGCGTGCTTGATAAACAGGTGAAGAACGCGGCCATCCACCGTGGTCAAGGTTGCATCCACCTGATGTTCGTGAATGCCGGGCTGCACTGTTGCCTTCACCTTCTGGCGCAGGCCCACAATCGTGGCGTCGGCAACGCAATCGTCCGAATATTCATGTTCGCCACAACGCCCATGCACGATGGCGGCGGCACAGGAATGATAAACGGAGAACTTGCCTTCAAGGCCTGTCCGTGGCGCCGTCTTGCCCGTGAGTTCGAGTACAAGCGGATGCACCTTGAGATCAATCGAGGCGACATCTGCCGCCTTGAGACCGTGCTTGTTGCGCAATTGTACGCAGGCATCGATCGCGGGGTGGATGACAATGCCGCAGGCAAACGGCTTGTAGGTGTTGAGCGCACTCTCCCAGTGAACGCCAAGCCCCTCCGTGATCTCGCGCGGATCGAACTTTGTCGAAGTCACATTGGCAAAGCCGCGCGGTGCCTCGATGCCCCTGTCCGAGCTGGTGAAACCTTCCTTGGCGAGCAAGGCAGCATAGGTGCCATTCTGTGCCGCCTTGCCGGGATGGAATGGCTTGCACATGGTACCGAACATCTCCCGCAGACCGGAGGATTGCGTGGCTGCAATACCCAGAGCATAGGTCATCTGCTGGACATTCAATCCGAGAATCTTGCCTGCCGCCGCAGCGGCACCAAAAACGCCCGCGGTGCCGGTGATGTGCCAGCCGCGATCATAGTGATCGGGGTAGACCGAATTGCCAATGCGGCATTCCACCTCGATGCCGAGAATGAAGGCATGCAGGAATTCACGTCCAGTCATGGGACGCGTTTCAGCCAGCGCCATCAAGCCAGAGGCGATCGGGCCTGCCGGGTGAATAATGGTCTTGAGATGGGTGTCGTCAAAGTCAAAAACATGGGAGGCAATGCCATTCAGAAGCGTCGCATTCAAAAGGTCCGTGCGAAAGCCGCGCCCCAGAACGGTCGCTTGCTTGGGACCGGCGAACGGTTTTGCTGCAGCCCAGGCGATGTCGAGGGCAGGATGGGTTGATCCGCCAACCGTGCAACCGATCCAGTTCAGGAACGAGCGCGTTGCCTCGGTGTAAACGCTTTCAGGAATATCATCCGCACGGGAATTGACGACAAATTCTGCAATGTGTCGGGTGATGGCCGTCACTACAGGAGACTGCGTGTTCATGATACCTCAGGCAAATTCGAAAAACGGAAGACCTTCCAGCAAATGCACTTCCACCACAAAAATTGTCAACACTCTTATCCGGATAATTCTTGAAACTGTCCGGTTCAATCCAAAAAACCTGATTTTGCATCAATCAGCGATCTGAAGTGTTGACACTTTTACGGAAGATGGTGATGTTAGATCATGGCTTCTGCATCCCAAGATTCAGTGTTCTCGCTCACCGATACCGGACGTTCCGTGCCGCTGTCCAAGGTGTTGTGCGATGCCCTTGAAGCTGTGATCGTCAGCGGGCAGATGCGGCCCGGCGAGAGACTGAACGAGCAGCAGCTTGCCCAGCGGTTCGGTGTCAGTCGCGGTCCGATCCGTGAAGCAATCCGGGCACTTGAGGGTGCGGGCTTTGTCGAGGCTGTGACCAACAGGGGTGTTTTCGTCCGCCAGCTCACCGTTGTCGAGGTGCGCGAGCTTTACGATGTGCGCGCTGCACTTTTCGGCCTTGCAGGTCGCTTGCTGGCGGAACGGGCAACCCCCGAGATCATTGCCCAGCTTGAGGGACTTTTGTCTGCGATGGAACTGGCGGCGGCAAACCGCGATTTCGATGCCTATTACCCGCTGAACCTTGCCTTTCACGAAGCCATTGTCGACGGCTCCGGCAATGCAACGCTGGCGGCGCAGTACCGCACCTTCGTCAAGCGGCTCAATCTGTTTCGTGCCCGTAGTCTCGTGCAAGGCGGAGGCCTTGCCGTCTCCAACCGTGAGCATCGCCAGATGGTTTCAGCCATCGTGGCGCGTGATCCGGGATGGGCACAGGAAACACATTGGCAGCATGTTTCCGCGGCCAAGGACCGATTGTTGAAAGTGGTCCGTAGCGAGGCCGAACAGGCTTCAAATCAAGAAGACCAGCAGCAGATACAGGGAGGATAATGCCATGATTACGAGACGCGCTTTCGGACATCTCGCGGCCATTGGAACCACAGGCCTTGCGCTGCCTGGCTTTGTGACGCGAGCGGCAGCAGCACCCGAAACCTATCCGCATCGCATCGTTACATTGATCACGCATTCCAGCCCCGGCGGGGGATCGGATGTGTTCTTGCGCGAAATGATCAAGTATCTGGTTCGGTATATCAACGCGACTTTTGTCATCGAGAATGTGCAGGGTGGCAGTGGCGCGCGGGCTCTGAGCAAGCTGGCAACCAGCCGTCCCGATGGCAGCGTGCTGTATGCCACAACGCCGACGTATATTTTCACATCACTGCTTTCAAAGCCGCAACACACTTATAAAAACGTGCAGCCGCTGGTGAACGTGTTCAGCGATGCCGAGGTGGTGTTTACCCGTGCGGACGGCCCGTTCAAGACACTTGGCGATGTGATCGCGCATGCCAAGGAAAAGCGCGGACGCTGGGGTGCTGCCAATCCTGCGTCATTGGAACGTCAGGCTGCCGAGCGCCTGCGCCGGGCCGCAGGAGTCAATGCCGCAGTGGTTTCGCATGAGGGTGGTGGGGATATGATGATCAATGTCCTCAACGGGACGCTTGAGATGGGTGTCGGCGAAATTCAGGAGCTCAGATCACAGCTTGAATCGAAGCGCGTGCGCTTGCTGGCTGTCTTCAACCCGCAACGTCTTGCGGGCTTTCCCGACGTGCCGACCGTCCAGGAGGCCGGCTATGATGTGGTCGTCCGGAAATTTCGCGGTCTTGCCGGCCCCGCTGGCTTGCCCGCCGACATCATCGCGATCTGGGAACGTGCGGTGCAAGGTTTGCTGAATGACCCCGACTACAAGGCCCTCTATGGCGCGGAAAGTCTTGTGGCAGATTTCATCCCGCAGGCGGCCTACGAGCCTTTCGTGAACGCCTTTGCCGATGAGGCAGAGAAATTCTTCCGGGAAACCGGCGTTATCAAGAACTGAAAGCGCTCAAACCCAAGGCCATGACTTCATGATCCACAAGGACAGCATTGCGGGGCTTCTGTTGCTTGCGCTCTCGGCGGGCTATTATTTCATGACGCAGAATATCCCCTCAAGCTCGTTGTCTGACGAGGTTGGAGCGGATGGCATGCCAAAATTACTGGCCGTCGCATTGGCAATTGTCGCTTGCATGCTTTTTGCCAAAGGTATGATCGCTTCGTGGAAGATTGTGGCCATTGCCGAAGTTGACAGCGATACTCCCGAGCACGCCAGGATTGGCCGAGCCATGGGCTTTGCGGCCCTTGGTGTCGGCTATATGGTCGTCGCACCTCTTGTCGGTTTTGCAGCGGGCATTGCCGTCATCGTGGTGGCGGTCGCACTCTATGAGCGCGAACCGCTATCGCCAAAACTCCTTGGAGTCGCCATCGCAGGTGGGGTGGGCTTCTGGCTCGTCTTTGTCCGCTTTCTGGGTACTGAGCAACCAGCCTCCGCGCTGCTTGCTTTCCTGATGAAAAGCGCAGGCGCATGATGGAAGACCTTTCCCGCAGTCTGACCCTGCTCTACACGACGCCTCTGGTTCCTGCTGCCATTGCAGGCCTGATCTGGGGCATCATCGGGGGGGCATTGCCCGGCATATCCGCCTCCATCACCATGGCACTGCTCTTGCCCTTCACCTATGGCATGGATCCGATGATCGCCATTGTGCTGCTCAGCTCCACCTATATCGGGGCGGAATATGGCGGCTCCATCCCCGCGATCCTCATTCGCACGCCGGGCACCAATTCCGCAGCGGCTACCGTGCTGGATGGGTATGAGATGAAGCGTCAGGGCAAAGCTGGCGAGGCGCTTGGAATCTCGCTCTGGTCAGGCGTTATCGGCAGTCTTGTGGGACTGGCATTGCTGGTGATGATGACCGAACCCCTGTCGCGTCTGGCGCTGCTGTTCACACCCGCTTCCTATTTTGGCCTTGGCATCCTTGGTATCAGCATCATCGCATCGCTTTCGAGTGGATCACTGCTGAAAGGGCTCGCGGCAGCTATCGTAGGGCTCATGGTCTCGACCATCGGCACGGATCCGATTTCCGGTGTTTCGCGCTTCACGTTCCAGTTGCCTGATCTGATCGGCGGGGTGAAACCGATCCTCGTCATGGTCGGGCTCTTCGCTGTCAGCGAGTTGCTGATGCAGTCAGGCACGAAGGGCCTTGATGCAACCGCCGAGAGCAAGGTTCGTATCGTTTTGCCGAAATGGCCCATGATGAAGCGCCTCGCCAAACCGCAGGGCATTGGTTGCGTGGCGGGTACTTTCGAAGGCCTGATGCCCGGTGGCGGCGGTTCCATTGCGGCTTTCATGGCTTACAATGAAGCCAAGCGCTGGTCCTCGAGGCCAGAGGAATTTGGCAAGGGTTCGCCCGAAGGCATTGCTGCGCCGGAGGCCGCAAACAACACGGTTGCCTCGACATCCTTGATCCCCCTGCTGTCCTTCGGTATTCCCGGTTCCAATTCAGCTGCCGTATTGCTGGGTGGATTGCTGATCCATGGCCTGCTGCCAGGGCCTCGCCTGTTTGAGCAGAACAGCGATGTGATCCTGGGCCTCTACACCGGCTCGCTTGTGGCCATCCTCGGCCAGATTCTCGTTGGCATCCTCATTCTTCCGGTCTGCATGTGGCTGGTGAACAGGCCAAGGCCCTATCTTGCAGCGTTCGTCTTCGCGCTGATCCTGTCGGGCATTTTCACCATCAACTCCACCATGTTCGATATCGGACTGGTGCTCGCAGGCGGGGTGATCGGCTATCTGATGCGGCTCAGCGAGTTTCCGTTTCTGCCAGCCGTTCTTGGCGTGGTTCTGGGGCCCATGATCGAGGGCAGCTATCGTCGCTCGCTGCTGCTGTCCGGTGGGGATCACATGATCTTCCTGGAGGACAAGATCGGGCTAGGCCTGCTGATCGCTGCCACTGTGTTCGTTGTCTTTTCGCTGTCACGCGAAGTCCGC
>JANNRX010000273.1:0-2464 GCA_031401875.1 Hyphomicrobiales bacterium
TGCTGCGGGACTGGCTGGACAAACTCGGCCTGTCACGTCCCGGCCTGGAATGGGCGCTGCGCTGGTGCGAACTGCATTGTGCCAAAGCTCGCGAGACCACGCTGATCCACCGGGACTTTCGCACCGGGAATTACATGGTGGATAATGGCCGGTTGACTGCGGTGCTCGATTGGGAATTCGCCTGCTGGGGCGATCCGATGTTCGATATCGGCTGGTTTCACGCCGAATGCTGGCGCTTCGGCAGGCCGGATCTCGAAGCGGGCGGCATCGGCGAGCGCGGAATCTTCTATGAGGCCTATGAGGCGGCAAGCGGCAGGCAGATCGATGATGCCGCCGTGCGCGCCTATGAGGTGCTGGCGCATTGCCGCTGGGCCATCATCGCGCTGCAACAGGGCGACAGGCATACGTCTGGGCGCGAACCGTCGCTTGAACACGCGCTGACGGGCAAGATCGCCGAGGAACTGGAACTGATGGCGTTGCGTCTGACCCGGCCAGAGCGCTGGCGCTTGCGCCATGATGGCGGTCATGTGGGGGCAGGCACATGAAGGATCAATCCGATCTTGCCGGCCTTCTGGCTGTTGCCCAAACCGTGCTACGCGACAAGGTGATCGCGAAAACCGAGGGGGACACACGCTTTGCGGGCCTCATGGCAGCAAGCGCCATGGGCATGGCGCAGCGGGCGCTGGAATTGTCCGGTAACAGCGCGGATGCATCCCGCGCTGTTAATGCGCTTGTGCCTCAACCCAATCCGTTCGCGAGCGATGCTGAGGCTCTTGCTCATCTCATCCGCAGTGGCGCTCTTGATGGTGCGGATGACCCCTATCTCCGTTTGCTGGCGGATGCGGTTGTGCGGACATGCATCACGCGTCCGGCTGTGGTGACGGCAGGGGAGCGGCGTCTGGCGGGACTGGACGAGGAACCATGACCCGAACGCTGCTGCTCAGGAATGCCGAGGTTCTGGCGACCATGGATGACCAGCGTCGCGAAATCGCAGGCGGTGGCGTCTATATCAGGGATGGCAGGATTGCCGCTGTCGGCCCCTCCGCAGAGCTGCCCCAGACGGCCGACGAGATCATCGACCTCAAGGGCCATGTGGTATTACCAGGTCTCGTCAATACGCATCACCACATGTTCCAGTCCCTGACCCGCGCCACGCCTGGCGGGCAGGATGCGGAACTCTTCGGCTGGCTGAAGGCGCATTATCCGATCTGGGCGCGCATCACGCCGGAGATGTTCCATGTCGCGGCCAAGACTGCGATGGCCGAGCTGATGCTGTCGGGCTGCACCACGTCGAGCGATCATCAGTACCTCTACGTCAATGGCGCGACGCTGGAGCAGGCCATCGAGGCCGCAAGTGATCTCGGACTGCGTTTTCATGCCGCGCGCGGCGCAATGAGCGTCGGCGAAAGCGCGGGCGGACTGCCGCCGGACGCCATCGTGGAGAAGGAACCCGCAGTACTCAAAGAGATGCAGCGCCTGATCGAGCGCTGGCATGACCCCAACGACGGCGCCATGCTGCGCATCGTGCTGGCACCCTGTTCGCCTTTCACCGTGAGCGATGACCTGATGCGTGAATCCCGCAATATGGCGCGAGCTTACGGCGTCTCGCTGCACACGCATCTGGCGGAGAACGACAACGACATTGCCTACAGCCTGGAGCGCTATGGCAAGACGCCCACCCAGTATGTCGAGGATCTCGAATGGGTGGGGCCAGATGTCTGGCATGCCCATTGTGTGAAGCTGGATGAGCCGGGCATCGCCCTGTTCGGACGCACTGGCACGGGCATCGCTCATTGCCCCTGCTCGAACATGCGGCTGGCATCGGGTATCGCGCCGATCAGGCGCATGCGCTGCGCAGGTGTTCACGTCGGCCTCGGCGTGGATGGCTCGGCCTCTGCGGACGCTGGCCATCTGCTGGCTGAAGCACGTCAGGCCATGTTGCTCGCCCGCGTCGGCTTCGGTCCGGATGCCATGTCGGCGCGTGACGCGCTGGAGATCGCGACGCTGGGCGGTGCCAAGGTCTTGAACCGCAGCGATGTCGGTGCGCTGAAGCCTGGCATGGCGGCGGATATCGTGGCGTTTGATATGCGCACGCTCGACTTTGCCGGCGCATTGCAGGATCCGCTGGCGGCGCTGGTGTTCTGCACACCGGCTCGTGTCAACTGGTCGGTGATCAACGGGCGCATCGTGGTGCGGGAGGGGCATCTGAGCGGGCTGGATATTCCCCGTCACGTGGAGCGGCATAATGTGCTGGCCCGCAGGCTTGTGCAGGGTGATTAGGCGAATCAACTCCTGCGGATCTGAAGCTGCGCCATTCTGAACCCACGCCATGGAAACGTCATGGCTCTGTCGCATGCATTTCTCGCGTGCTCTTCAGGGTTTGCGGGTCAAACCAGCAGGAGATTGATCAATGCCCAGGAATTCCAAGAACGTATTCGAGATCGGCGCGACAGTTGCCCTGCGC
>JANNRX010000274.1:0-9932 GCA_031401875.1 Hyphomicrobiales bacterium
TGGACCCGATTGCCGACAAGCTGCTGGTTGCGGCTATCTTGCTGATGCTGGCTGCGGATGGCACCATCGCCTCCTTCTCGCTTTGGGCGGCGATCATCATCCTGTGCCGTGAGATTCTCGTTTCGGGTCTGCGCGAGTTTCTGGCGGAATTGCGCGTGTCTGTCCCCGTCACGAAGATCGCCAAATGGAAAACCACGGCGCAGCTTGTCGCAATGGGCTTTCTGATTGCGGGGCCAGCGGGCGATTCCATCCTGCCAGTGGACTGGACCCAGAATATCGGCCTGCTTCTGCTCTGGATTGCGGCAGGACTGACACTTTATACAGGATGGGATTATTTCAGATCCGGCATCAAGCATCTGATTGCAGAGGACGAGGAAATCGACCAGGACAATAAAACACCATGATCAAACTTGTCTATTTCGCCTGGGTGCGCGAGCGCATCGGCAGACCGGAAGAAACGGTCACGCTCCCCGCCGATGTGAAAACGGTCAGCGATCTCATCGCCTGGCTAAAAACGCGCGGCGAGGAATATGCCTATGCCTTCGAGCAGGCTCCTCTCATCCGGGCAGCCATTGACAAGGTGCATGTGAAACATGACGCTGCAATCGCGGATGCGCGCGAAATCGCTTTCTTTCCACCCATGACAGGTGGGTAAACCACTATGTTCTCCATTCGCGTCCAGAGCGATGATTTTGACATTGCGTCCGAGCAAAAACGGCTTTGCGAAGGCCGCACGGACATCGGTGCTGTCGTGACTTTCACGGGACTGTGTCGTGATGAGGCGGGTGCGCTCACAGCGCTTGAGCTGGAGCATTACCCAGGCATGGCCGAGGAGGAGATGACCCGCGTTCTGGAAAAGGCGCGCCAACGCTGGCCGCTCGATGGAGCAACTCTGATCCATCGTCATGGCAAGATTGCGCCTGGCGGGAACATCGTGCTCGTCGTGACAGCCTCGCGCCATCGCAAGGCGGCTTTCGCAGCAGCGGAATTCCTGATGGATTATCTCAAAACCCATGCACCCTTCTGGAAGAAGGAACACCGCAAGGATGGCACCAGCGGTGGCTGGGTCGAGGCGAAACATGCTGACGATCAGGCGCTTGAAAAGTGGTCAGGCGCTTGAACAATGGTCAGGCCTTGGCAGTGGAGGCCAGCAGCCTGTCCATCTTTTCATGCAGTTCAAGAATCTCAATCTCAGCCTTGAGGTTGATCTCGTAATCGAGGGTAGCCTGGGTGCGGTCCCGTGCCGCCTGCCGGTTCTGTGACATCAGGATCAGAGGGGCCTGTATGGAAGCAAGCATCGATAGCAGCAGATTGAGGAAAATGTACGGATAGGCATCAAACTGCATTGTGGATGCCAGAATGACAGAATTGAGCAGACTCCAGCAGGCCAGGAACGCAAAAAACCAGAGGATGAAGGTCCAGGAGCCGCCCCACCGCGCCACCTTGTCAGCGACCCTCTCCCCAAACGTGAGCTCCTCCTCCATCGAACTGTTCCCATTGCAGGCGACCTTGTTCCGTCTGGCGATGCGGCCAATCACGCGTCGGTCGCGATCATTCAAGGTATTGACACCGCTCTCCAGCAGCTCATTGGCCAGCGCCCGTATATTCTCGTCCATGGTCTCTCCTTGGGATAGGCTGCGGAGGCGCACCAAAAGCAAGCAAAGAAGCCCTACAGCAGTATCGGCACAAGGCTTAGCAGCAAAAGCACGGCCATGGTGATATTGAACGCCTGCAGCCTCTTTGGCGTGTGCAGAAACCGGCGGATGCCGACGCCGAAAGCAGCCCAGATCTGGGTGGGCGGAGCGCCGGCCACCAGCATGATGATACTCAGATAGAGTGCTTTCCCAAGCGGATCATACTCTGCTGGTGCATAGATCGAGATTGCTCCAACGATCATGATCCAGGCCTTTGGATTAACCCATTGGAAGGCAGCAGCCTGAAGGAATGTCAGTGGCTTTCCTTCGCTTTTTCCCTCACCGATGCTGTCGGTCATGGCAATCTTCCAGGCGAGCCAGACCATATAGGCAACACCAGCAACCTTCATGGCCAGTTGCAGGCGTGGCTCGGCAAGAAACGCTGCCCCCAGCCCCAGTGCGACAAGGAACATCATCAGGCTGAAGCCGATATTGATGCCCCAGATATGCGGTTGCGAACGCCTGAAACCGTAATTTGCACCCGATGCCAGCACCATCACATTGTTGGGGCCCGGTGTGCCGGACATGGCCACGCAGTAGAGCACATAGGGGAGAAGCGTTTCCATGCGAGGCCTCCAGATGCTTCAAAAGGCCTTACGATTCCCCTTCAAGACTTCGGCGTGACGGCGGCCGTGTAGGCATCCACCAGCACCTTGGTCATGTTGCCGGGCGTGTACTTGATGCCGGCAATCTCGCCCACCGGAGTGACTTCCGCAGCCGTACCCGTGATGAAGCACTCATTGAAGCTTGCAAGCTCTTCCGGTTTGATGCGGCGCTGGACGACTTTCATGCCATTCTTGCGCGCCAGTTTGATGACGGTCTTGCGGGTGATGCCATCAAGGAAGCAATCGGCCTTCGGCGTATGGATGACGCCATCCTTGATGAAGAAAACATTGGCCCCCGTGCATTCTGCCACGCGGCCTTTCCAGTCCAGCATCAGTGCATCAGCGAAGCCCTCGCGCTCAGCCTTGTGCTTGGAGATGGTGCAGATCATGTAAAGACCAGCCGCTTTGGCGTCGGATGGCGCGGTCCGGGGATCGGGACGACGATATTCTGCCATCCCGAGACGGATGCCCTTCATGCGCTGGGCGGGATCGAAATAACTAGGCCATTCCCAGGTCGCGACCGCTAGATGGATGGTGTTGTGCTGGGCTGAAACACCCATCATTTCCGAACCGCGCCAGGCGATGGGGCGCACATAGGCATCAATCTGCTTGTTGGCCTTGAGGGTCGCCTTCTTGGCGGCATCAATTTCAGCTGCGCTGAAGGGAATGGTCATATCCAGGATTTGGGCTGAATTGATCAAGCGCTCTGAATGCTTGCGGCATTCAAAGATTTTACCGCCATAGGCGCGCTCGCCTTCAAAGACGGCTGATCCGTAATGCATGGCATGGGTCAGCACGTGCACCTGTGCATCGCCCCAGGGAATGAGCTTGCCATCCATCCAGATAAATCCATCGCGTTTGTCAAAAGATTGGGCCGCCATTGTCATCTCCTCGCATACCGTCCCTGATCTTGCGGTTTGCGCAATGAAGGGTGGCTTTTTATGACCTTCAACGCATCATAATATCGCGTTGCATGCTTGACGGGTAACAATTGGTCTGAGATATGTCAACATCACTGTCATACTTTTCAATCGAGAGCGATGGATAGCCTATTGCGTGCAAACCTGGTCAAGCCTGCGGATAAACTGACGATCGTGGCTCCGCCCGGTGTCGGATCACTCTTGCCGGATTTTGCGCTGATTGAACTGATCTTCTTTGGCTACCGCGATTTTGTCGGCGAACCGGACCGTGTGCTGGAACGCTATGGCTTCGGGCGGGCGCATCACCGCATCCTGCATTTTGTGCATCGCCAACCCGGCCTTACGATTGCCTCCTTGCTTGATATTCTGCGCATTACAAAGCAAAGTCTTGCACGCGTGCTGAAAGATTTGATGGACCACGGTTATGTCGAACAACGATCCGGCGCGGATGATAAACGTCAGCGGCTGCTTTTCCTGACCCCAAAGGGAACGGCACTGGCGATTGAACTTGCCGAAGGGCAAAGCAAGCGTATTGGTGTGGCCTTGGCGGAAGCTGGCCCGCAGGAGAGAATTGTGATCGAGCGTTTTCTCATGGGGCTGATCGATCCTTCCACACGGCCGGAAATTCGCCAGCGCCTTGGCAGGAGCAAGCCATGAGGATTCGTTCATGAGCTTGGCAGCATCCGATATCATAACGCCAACCGATGACGCGGATCACCTGCTTATCGTGGATGATGATACGCGCATTCGTTCGCTTCTGTCGCAGTTCCTCAAGACCAAGGGCTACAGGGTCACCACGGCGGAAAGTGCGGAAGATGCACGGCGGCGCATGGAGGGCCTTACGTTTGATCTGATCATCCTGGATGTGATGATGCCGGGCGAGAACGGCTTTCAATTCGCCCAGAAGCTGAGGCTGACATCCAGTGTTCCCATCCTCATGCTGACAGCCCTTGCAGACATCAATGACCGTATCCGCGGCTTCGAACTTGGCGTGGATGATTACCTTTCGAAGCCCTTTGATCCAAGAGAGCTTTTGCTGCGAATAGGATCGATCCTTCGCCGTGTGACGGCAACGCCACCCGTCAACGGTTCGGCAGCACCGGAAACCGTTGCTTTTGGTCCGTTTCGCTTTCACATCGCAAAGGGTGATCTGACTAAAGGCGATGAAGCCGTCAAAATAACAGATCGTGAGCGCGATATGATGCGCCTTTTGACGGGAGCTTACGGAGCATCTGTCTCCCGCGAAGCTCTGGCAGGTCAGGGATCGGATGCCAATGAACGGACAGTGGATGTGCAGATCAACCGGTTGCGCCGTAAGATTGAACGCGATCCCGCCAATCCCGCCTATCTTCAGACCGTGCGCGGCTCAGGCTATCGGCTCGTGATCGAATAATGGAGACGATGCCTCCTCGCACTCCTCTCAATGGCTTCTGGAGGGGGCTGACCCGCACCACTCGTCTGATCAAGGCCGTGCTTCCCAAAGGGCTCTATGCCCGCTCGCTCCTCATTGTTATCGCCCCTGTCGTGCTGCTCCAGTCGGTTATCGCCTATGCGTTCATGGAGCGTCACTGGCAGACCGTGACCAACCGGCTGTCCGCAGGCGTTGCCTCCGATATCGCGGCACTGATCGATATCTATGAGCGCTATCCGCAGGAGTCTGAATCCTTGCGTCTTACACAGATTGCTGAGAACCGTCTTGGCCTTGATGTGGATATTCTCCCTTCGGCCCCTTTGCCCAAGATCAGCCCCAAGCCATTCTTCGATATCCTCGATACTGCACTATCGAATGAAATCCGTCTGCGTGTGGCACGGCCGTTCTGGATCGATACCGTGGGGCGTTCCAACCTTGTCGAGATCAGGGTCCAGCTCGATGATGCCGTGATGCGTATCATCGCCAGACGCAGCCAGACCTATGCGTCGAATGCGCATATCTTTCTGGTATGGATGGTTGGAACCTCGCTGGTGCTGCTCACCGTCGCCGTTCTTTTCCTGCGCAACCAGATCCGGCCCATCCTGGCACTGGCGGATGCGGCGGAGGATTTCGGCAAAGGCCGCGAGATCGAGTTTCGTCCGCGCGGGGCCCGCGAAGTGCGGCGTGCCGGTGCTGCCTTCATGGATATGAAACGGCGCATCGCCCGCCAGATTGACCAGCGCACCACGATGCTGAACGGTGTCAGTCATGATCTGCGTACCGTGCTGACGCGCTTCCGTCTGTCGCTGGAGTTCATCGAGGCACAGGACGGGCTGGATGATCTCAAGCGCGATGTCGATGAAATGTCGCGCATGCTTGAAGCCTACCTCGCCTTCGTACGTGGTGATCAGGGCGAGACAGCGGAGCCGACCGATATCCGTGCCTTGCTGGAAGAATTCAAGGCTGATGCCGAGCGGCAGGGCCATCCGACCACGCTGTCACTGGAAGGCGACCCCAACGTGACGCTCCGGCGTGACGCTTTCCGGCGCCTGCTCGGCAATCTCGTCTCCAATGCCGCCCGCTATGGCGAAGACATCCAGATTACGGCCGTGCACGATGCCCGTTATCTGACGGTGCATGTGGATGATGATGGGCCGGGCATTCCCGTGGCGAACCGAGAGGATGTCTTCCGCCCGTTCCTGCGGCTGGATGAATCGCGTAATCAGGACCATGGCGGCACAGGCCTCGGTCTTGCCATTTCACGCGACATTGCGCGGTCGCACGGCGGCGAGATCATGCTGGGTGACAGCCCGCTTGGCGGGTTGAGGGCCAGCGTGCGATTACCGGTATGACAGGCGAGGCTACATGCTAAGGCCATTCCGCCTTGTTCAGGCCTCGATAGTCAGGCGATCTTGTTGCGCATGATCGTGCTGAAGGTATCGTCAAAGGCATAGCCAGATCCCCGTACGGTGCGGATCGGGTCCATCTCTGCGGCCATGGAGACGGCTTTGCGCAGACGCCCCACATGCACATCAACCGTGCGATCATCAATCTCCGCATCCCGACCCCAGACATGATCAAGAAGCTGGTCGCGGCCATAGACCCGGCCAGGCGAGCGCATCAGAAATTCAAGCAACCGAAATTCGGTTGGACCAAGCTTCAGTTCGCGAGTGCCCCGGTAGACACGGCGTGTCATGCGGTCAAGCTTCACATCGCCAAGCTCAAGCAGATCAGCGGCGATGGCGGGGTTGGCGCGGCGCAGCAGAGCCTTGATCCTGGCCAGCAGCTCCGCGACGGAAAAGGGTTTCACAACGTAATCATCCGCACCAGTGGCAAGGCCCCGGATGCGTTCGCTTTCCTCGCCTCTTGCGGTCAACATCACAATGGGCAAGGCTTTGGTTGCGCTGCGATGGCGCAGGCGGCGGCAAAGTTCAATGCCGGAAACGCCTGGCAGCATCCAGTCCAGCAGCAAAAGATCAGGAACGCTTTCCTGAAGACGCAATTCCGCATCATCGCCGCGATTTTCTATCAGAACTTCAAAACCTTCCGCTTCAAGGTTATAGGCCAGCAGGGTGACAAGAGGCTTTTCGTCTTCGACGATCAGAATTTTTGGCCTCATCAGTATTGCGTCCTTTTAGCTCTGTCTCAGTCGCTTGATTCAGCCACAGCAGTTCATGCGACTAGCTGTTGGTTTCCACTGTCATTTGAGTAATGGCATCATCACCCTTTGGCCGGGCCACCATCAGCGTATCGCCGGTCACGACGTAATAGATGCGCTCCGCAATGTTTGTGGCATGGTCGCCGATGCGTTCGATATTCTTGGCCGAGAAGAGAAGATGCGTGCAGAACGTGATATTGCGCGGATCTTCCATCATGTAGGTCAGCAATTCGCGAAAGAGCGAATTATAGAGCTTGTCGATGCCGCCGTCGTTGCTCCACACAGCCATCGCCGCATCAACGTCTTTCTGGGTATAGGCATCAAGCACGGCCTTGAACTGTCCAAGTGCCATCAGGCTCATGTTGCGCAGGCCGGAAAGCAAGCTCTTGGGAGGGAAATGCCCTTCCATGGCAATGATCCGCTTGCCAATGTTCTTGACAAGATCACCAACACGCTCGATGTCGCCTGCAATCTGCGAAACCACGAAGATTTCGCGCAGATCAATCGCCATGGGCTGACGCCGGGCAATGGTGAGGATGGCGCGTTCGTCGATATCGCGTTGCAAGCCGTCCAGCCGGGAATCGGTCAGAATGAGCTGCTGCGCAAGGCCGACATCGCGCTTTTCAATCGCCATCAGGGCGTCGGAAAGCATCTTTTCAGCAATACCGCCCATTTCGGCGATCTTGCGTTGCAGATCTTTGATCTCGGCATCATAGGCACTGACGATATGCGCGGTCATTTCCGTCTCCTTGACTGGCTGCTGTAGAGTCATCAGCCGAAACGGCCTGTGATATAATCCTGGGTGCGCTTGTCACGCGGCGTTGTGAAGATTGTCTTGGTAGGACCTTCCTCGACGAGTGTTCCCAGGTGGAAGAAAGCGGTTTTCTGCGAAACACGGGCAGCCTGCTGCATCGAGTGGGTCACGATGATAATCGTGTAGTTCTGCCTCAGTTCGTCAATCAGTTCCTCGATCTTGGCAGTGGCAATAGGGTCAAGCGCGGAGCTGGGCTCGTCCTTCAGGATGACCTCGGGGCTGACGGCAATGGCGCGGGCAATGCAGAGGCGCTGCTGCTGGCCTCCGGACAATCCCGTTCCCGTCTGGTCAAGCCGGTCCTTCACTTCTTCCCAGAGGCTGGCACGCCGCAAGCTTTGCTCCACCAGAACGGAAAGATCAGCCTTGCTTGAGGCCAGACCATGAATTTTTGGTCCATAAGCAACATTTTCAAAAATCGACTTCGGGAAGGGATTGGGCTTCTGGAAAACCATGCCCACCCGTGCCCTCAGCTGCACCACATCAAGACGCTTGTCGTAGATATCCTGATTATCCAACCGGATATCGCCTGTGACACGACAGACTGCAATTGTATCGTTCATGCGGTTGATACAGCGCAAGAAAGTCGATTTACCGCACCCCGACGGTCCGATGAAAGCCGTCACGGCTTTGGCCGGAATATCGACGTTGAGGTCCTTGATGGCGTGTTTGTCACCATAATAGACGTCAACACCTCTTGCCGTAACGGCAATTGGGGTCGCAGGCGACACTACGGCGTCCGAAAGAATCTGGAGATCAGGTTTCATTGTTGTTTCCATTACCCGGTTCAATCCTACCAACGGCGTTCGAAGCGCTTGCGAAGCCAGATCGCCAAACCATTCATCACAAAAAGAAACAGCAGAAGGACCATGATGGCACCGGCTGTCTTGGCCTGAAATGCAGGTTCTGGCAAATCGGACCACAGGAAAATCTGCACCGGCAGCACCGTGGCGGATTCGACCAGTGACTTTGGTGTTTCGACGATGAAGGCCACCATTCCGATCATCAGCAACGGTGCTGTCTCGCCAAGGGCATGTGCCATGCCGATAATCGTACCGGTGAGGATACCCGGCATTGCCAACGGCAGAACATGCTGGAATACGGCCTGCTGTTTTGAAGCCCCCAGACCAAGTGCAGCTTCGCGGATCGAAGGCGGTACGGCCTTGAGCGCAGCGCGGCTGGCGATGATGATGGTCGGAAGCACGAGCAATGCCAATACAAGTCCGCCTACCAGCGGCGAAGAGCGTGGCATATCGAAGGTATTGAGAAAGACAGCCAGACCAAGCAGGCCAAAAACGATGGAGGGCACGGCTGCAAGGTTGTTGATGTTGACCTCAATGATATCGGTCAGTTTGTTCTTGGGAGCGAATTCCTCAAGATAAATGGCCGCACCGACGCCAATCGGAAGGCAGAGCCCCAGCGTCATCAGCATGGTGAGTGCCGAACCAGCCAGTCCGCCCAGAATGCCCGCCAGTTCCGGCTCGCGGGAATCGCCCGACGACAGGAAACGTGCTGCAAAATTGGATGAGACAAGGCCTTCCGCGCGCAGTTTCTCAAGCCAGCTGATCTGCTGATCCGAGAGTTTGCGGCTGGTTTCGGGTGTTGTCAGCGTGATGATCTTCCAGTCAGCGGGCTTGATCGCATCGGCAGATTTCAGTGGGATCATGACTGTGCCAGTGATCTTTCGGTCGCTGATCTCGGTAACCTTGATCACACCACCGTTGAGATTGAGGAGAACCGACGATGTCCTGTCGCCAATTTTCTCGCTGCCGCCAACACTCTTGCCGCGGGCTTCAAGTTCATTGGCATCCGTGATCTGGCGGTTGATCTGCTCTTCAAGTGCGGCGCGCCGCTCCCCGCTGAGTGGGATAAGCGCTGCGCGCAGGCGGTTGATTTCAAGGCGCGCAAGAGCCGCGGCACTGGTCAGATCTCCCCGGACGCGGGCAATATCCCTGGAAAAATCACTGACTGTCGAGGTGAGTTCGACATCGCCAGTGGTTCCGCTGACAATGGCCGATCCAGTGCCATTGCGTTCAAGGCGACCCGTCGATTTGCCTTTGAAATAAAGGTCACCATCATCCGACAAAAGGACCTGCGCCGATACCGGTTTGCCAATGAGTGAGGGGTCGGCAATGATCTTGTTGCGAATGTCATCCCCCGCACCAAGACTGATCAGCTCGTTGTAAAGCTTGCTGCGCATCGGACGCGAGCGTACCTCGGGAAAATACGCGCCGACACCAGCACGCACAACAGCCGCCCAGTCCGCCTGAAGCAGGCTTTCACGATCCGTCTTGCCAGAGGGTGCGACCTGTTCCGCTGTTGCTGTGAGGTTG
>JANNRX010000275.1:0-10988 GCA_031401875.1 Hyphomicrobiales bacterium
GCGATGCATGCTGGCAGGCTGTCAGGCATGTTCACATCCTTCGACTGCGATCCGGGGGTGATGCGCTACAGTCCAGGTGATCTTCTGCTTCTGCATCTGGTGCAGAAACTTTGCCGTGAAGGCGTCGCTGTTTTTGATCTGGGCACAGGCGAAGCGGCCTATAAAGGCGATTATTGCCAGCTTGACGAGCCCTTGTTCGACAGCATCCTGCCGATGACGGCGAAAGGACGTGTCCTTGCCAGCGGATTATCCGCAACGCAGCGGATCAAAAGCTGGGCCAAGCACAATCCGAGAGCGATGGCACTTGTGGCACGATTGCGGAAATTACGGGCAAAATGATTCGGTCAGGTGACCTGGAAAACTCTCGTCGATTCAGCACTGACAATGAAGTAATCAGCACCATTTAGGATTGTCGCCGCCGCATCAACTCTTGCATCTTCCAGATCATCGGAAGCAACAAGAACCGCGAGGCTGGTAACACCGCATAAAGCCTGCGCCTCTGGTGAAACCAGTCCACCGTTGAAGATCACATAATCCATTGCCCCCGCCAGACTCCGCGTTGCGGCAGCAAGCCCGGCAGGCGTGATCAGATCATTTTCAAGAACGGCGGCCAGAGCCGGGCCTTTTGCATTCAGGATGCGCTCCAATGCATCAACCGTTGTCGCGGCATGGGTAGCCCCTTCCACCGAAAAGACAAGGATCGAAACAGGACGGCCCTTGAGAAGCGCGCTCTGGGCGACCTCGGCAATTTCAAGCAGTGGATTATAAGGATCAATATCTGTCAACGAGGGAGACTGGATGATCGTCCGCGCCTGCGCTGCAAGATCCGGCAGGACAGGGGTTGCAGGCATGACCGACACTGGCGCCAGCACTGGTGCTGGCGGCGCAGGATGAAAAGCCTCGTTCTTTGCCTTGATCAGGCCACCCATCTGCTCCAGTGAAGCGCGCATTGCGGCTGTTTCTGGTGAAGACGCTGCGGAAGCATGCGCCTGCATGACCGAGGCTTCAACCGCTTGCGCTTGCGCGATATTCCTGTCGTCAAGCGACGCTTCCGCCATCGCCGCCATCGGGGGTGTTGCCATCTGTGCAGGGGACACGGGCGGATATGCCATGGCTGGATATGGCGCAGCATAGCCCGGATGCTGGGCCATCATGCCAGGATACATCGCCATCATCTGCGGATGCATCATTCCCATCATGGGTGCTGCGGCCACTTCGGGCGCGCGGCGGGCGTAGACTGAATCTGACATCAGCGCCCGCATCAGAATCCAGAACAGCGACAGAATGAGTCCCGCCAATGTGGTCACCACGATGATCGGCAGTTTCTTGGGAAAACTCGGATTGGTGGGCACCGTCGCACGAGAGACAATACGCGCATCAGCTGCGACAGAATTTTCTCCCTCACGGGATGAAGCATCGCGGTAACGGCTGAGATAGCTCTCAAGCTGCTCGCGTTCTGCTTTCGCCTCGCGTTCCAGAACTCGCAACTGCACTTCCTGCTCGCTGGCATTGCCATTCTGCTTTTTCTGCAGATCAAGCTCGGCCTGGGAGGCGACAACACGGGCACCGGCTGCGCGGGCATCATTGTCCAGTGTGCGCGCTGTACGCTCGGCTGAAGCACGGATCTGCTCTTCGAGGCCGCCGAGCTGCGCGCGCAATTCCTTCACGCGGGGATGCTGCGGCAACAATGTCTGTTCTTCCTGTGCGATCTGCGCCCGCAATGTCGCCCTGTTTTCGAGCAACCGGCGCACACTTTCGTTGTTGACCACCTCGGACACTTCAAAAATGCGTCCCTGTCGCACAGCTTCGCGCAGAAGCCTGGCCTTGGACGATAAATCGCTTTGTTGGGAACGGGCATTGGCAAGCTGTGTGTTCAGTTCAGACAATTGCTGCGCAGATATGCTGCTGGTGCTGTCGCGGCCCACCAGGAAAAGGCCGTTCTGGGTGCGAAACGCCTCGACCTTTGCTTCGGCTGCCGCGACACGCTGGCGCAAGGGATCAATCGTGGCGGCAAGCCACGAACCGGCGGATTGCGCAGAGCCTTTTTTCGCCTGCTCAAGCTGGCGAATGTACTCCTCGGCAATACTGGTCGATATCCGCGCGGCAAGTGCGGGATCCCGCCCCTGAAACTCGACGGACAGCACACGGGATTTCTGCAAGGCAAAGACCTTGAGCTTATCAAAGAATGCGTCAAGAACCCGCTCTTCCGGAGAAACGCTGGCCGGATTGTTGATCACGCCCAGCATTACAGCAATCTTGGTGGAAGCACCCGTGCCTGCGATCAAAGTGTCAAATTCAGCCTTGCTGCCGAGATCCAGTTTCTGAATGACTGCGCGCGCAACATCGCGTGACTGGACGAGCTGGATCTGACTGGTCACAGCATCCTGATCGAATGCAGTATCCTGAGGCCGCGCACTGTCGCGACCAAAGCGGGTGTATTCGGTCTCACGGCTCTCGAGAAAGACACGCGTTTCGGCTGTATAGCGCGGCTTGATGACATTCACAGCGACTGTCGACACAACAAAAGCAGCGAGTGTGACGACCAGAAGCATCCACTTGCGGCGTCCGACCTCGCGAAACAGAGCCACAAGATCGATCTCGCCCCTTTCGTGCGGGGGCAATGACATACTCTGATCGACAGACTGACGCATAAGACCGAACCTCTGACGCATAAACACGAGCAACAGCAGTCCTTCTCCGACCGCATGACGGTTTATTGCAGATTATGGTTTCCGGCAGGTTAATCGGTTTGGTTAATCAGATTTCGATGCAAAACCTTTTTTAACCATACTGGTGCATGGTGACGGCAGTTCAACCGGTTGTGTCGAGTCATGAAGCGTAGCAAAATCATCTTCACCGTCGTTTTGTCGTTGCATCTGGGTGCATGCGGCCTGCACAGGCAAACGGGCTTTTCGGATGTTCTCTCTGCGAGTCATTCCGAGCCCTATACCCTTGGCACGGGGGATAGGCTGCGCGTCATCGTCTTCGGGCAGGACGGCTTGTCGAACAGCTACGGTGTTGACACAACGGGCATGATTTCCATGCCGCTGATCGGCTCGGTCAATGCCAATGGCCAGACCACCAAAGGCCTTGAGCAGGCCATCATCAGCCGCTTGCGAACCGGATTTCTTCGCGATCCGAAAGTTTCGGTCGAGATCGAACAATTCCGTCCATTCTTCATTCTTGGTGAAGTGACCGGATCAGGCCAGTTCCAGTATGTGAATGGCATGACGGTGCAAACGGCGGTTGCCATCGCAGGCGGATTCCAGCCACGCGCCAACCGCCATGCGGCGGACATCACCCGCGTCATCGGCGGTGAAGTCGTGACTGGCCGCGTGCCCCTCGATGCACCCGTGCGACCAGGCGATACGATTACCATCCGCGAGCGCTTTTTCTGATGCGTATTGTCCATGTCTTCCGCGCGCCGATCGGCGGGCTTTTTCGTCATGTCATGGACCTTGCCAAAGAGCAGAGCAGACTGGGCCATGATGTTGGCATTTATTGCGATTCAACCTTCGCTGGCGAGCGCAATGAAAAGCTTCTCGCCGAACTGATCCCGCATCTCAGCCTTGGCATCGAGCGCATTGAAATGCGCCGTAATCCCCATTGGACGGATATCGCCGCGCTGCGTGGCATGGCCGCATTCTGTGCAAAAAAAGATGCCGATGTCCTTCATGGTCACGGCTCCAAAGGGGGGGTCTATGCGAGGCTGGGCGGTGTTTTGCACAAAACCAGGGTCATTCGGGCCTATACGCCCCATGGCGGAAGCCTGAACTATCGTCCCGGCAGCAAGACCCACCGCGCTTACATGCTGATCGAAAAGCTGCTTCAGCGTGGCAGCGATGCCTTCCTGTTCGAGAGCCAGTTCATTGCAGAGCGCTACTTCGAGTTTGTTGGGCAGACGGACGCTGAAACGCGGATCGTCTTCAATGGCCTCTACCCAGAGGAATTCACGCCTGTAAAACCCCGTCCGGACGCTGCGGACTTTCTTTACATTGGCGAATTCCGCTTCGCCAAAGGCATCGATACGATGATCAACGCCATGGGTCGTCTGCGCGACGATGGAAAGCGCCCTACCCTGATTCTTGTTGGACAAGGTCCGGATGAAGCGGCACTGATGGCACAAGTGAAAGCGCTTGGCATCGAGCAATCAATCTCGTTCTCGCGCCCGATGGCAGCACGCGAGGCTTTCAGTCTGGCGCGAACCATGATTGTGCCATCCCGGTTTGAATCGATGCCCTATGTCGTGATCGAGGCCGCCGGTGCAACCGTTCCAATGATCTCCACCGATGTCGGAGGCATCCCCGAGATTTTCGGGGCGGAGCGCCATCGTCTCATTCCTTGCGATGATGTCGGGGCATTGGCGGGCGCCATGCACGCAGCCATTGCAATGACCGATGCAGAACGGCTCGAACCTGCGCAAAGGCTCACACATTACATTGCCGAGAATTTCAGCGTGTCAAAGATGGCATGTATTGTGCTCGAAGCCTACGAAGCCGCGCAGCTGAGCCGGAACGGAGCACATTGAATGAAACCGGCTTCCGACAACTCGGTGACATCCGGAAAAGGTCATGCACCGGCGGCTTCCGGAGCAGCAGCCTCGCGCCTCAAGCTTGCGGAAGCCACGCTGAACCTGCAACCTGCAAAGGTTGTTTCGGCGGTTGTGATTGCAGGACTCTGGCGGATTGCCGAGGCTCTGTTGCTGGCGGTGACGAGCGCACTGATCTATTGGGCTTATCTTTACCCGCAAATCGGCTGGCAACCGGCCTATGCACTGGCAATTCCGGCCATCACACTTCTTGCGATCATCACCCTGCAAGCCTTTGAAACCTATCAGATAGCGGCCTTTCGTGCGCCTTTGACCCATATCCCGCGTATTCTTGCGGCATGGACACTGGTGTTCCTGATGGCTTTTACCGTTGTCTTCTTCATGAAGCTTGAAGGTGTCTTCTCCCGGCTCTTCATGGGAACGTGGTTTGCCATCGGATTATGCGTCATTCTGCTGGCGCGCCTGCTCCTTGCCATCAAGATCCGGAGCATGACACGCAATGGCTTGCTGGACCGGCGCACTGCCATCGTGGGCGGCGGTGAGGCTGCCGAGAAACTGCTCTGGACATTGCAGGCCGACCGCCAGTCTGATCTGAGCATATTCGGTGTTTTTGATGACCGCTTTGATGAGCGTTCCCCGGATGTGATTGCAGGCCATCCCAAGCTTGGCAATGTCGATGATCTCTTGGAATACGCACGCCATGCGAGGCTTGATCTGGTGATCTTTGCACTGCCGATCACCGCAGAAACCCGCCTGTTGCAGATGCTCAAGAAACTCTGGGTTCTGCCGATTGACATCAGCCTTGCGGCGCATTCCCAGCGCCTGCGCTTCAGGCCACGCAATTATTCCTACATCGGCAGCATTCCTGTCCTCGACATGATGGACAAGCCCATTGCGGATTGGGACGTGGTGCTGAAATGGCTGTTTGACAAGATCGTGGGATCCCTGCTGCTGGTCATGCTCTTCCCCGTGATGGTGCTGACCGCGCTTGCGGTGAAGCTCAATTCCAGAGGCCCGGTCTTCTTCCGCCAGAAACGCTATGGCTTCAACAACGAGATGATCGAGATCTTCAAGTTTCGCTCGATGTATGTTGAACAGACCGACGCCACAGCCTCAAGGCTTGTCACAAGAGATGACCCGCGTGTCACGAGCGTTGGCCGTTTCATCCGCAAGACATCGCTGGATGAACTGCCGCAACTCTTCAACGTCGTCTTCAAGGGTGATCTCTCCATCGTGGGACCACGCCCGCACGCCGTTCACGCCAAGGCTGAAAACCGGCTTTATGACGAGGTGGTCGATGGCTATTTTGCGCGCCATCGCGTCAAGCCCGGCATCACGGGCTGGGCGCAGATCAATGGCTGGCGGGGTGAAACCGATACCGAGGAAAAAATCCAGCGGCGCGTGGAATGCGATCTGCATTACATTGAGAACTGGTCGCTGTGGTTCGACGTGGAGATTCTTGCCAGAACGCCTTTCTCGCTGGTGCAGACGGAGAATGCATATTGAGTACCGCTGCATCCTCTTTGCCGCATCAGCCTGCTATGGCCCCTCGCAAGCACGGCAGAACCTTGCGCATGAGCAGTTTGCGCAACATGGCGGTCTGGCTCTTGTTTGCGTCCGGCTTTCTGGTGTTCATCGAGCCGGCACCGTTCGAGATCGCTTTTCTGATCGTCACGTTGATCTTTGTCTTCACTGGCCTGCGCTTCAACGCATTCCTGCTGCCCATGACACTTCTGCTGGTGCTGTATAACATCGGTGGTGGACTCTCGCTGATCAATGCCATCGACAATCCGCAAGCGACCTGGTTCGTGGTCATCTCGGCCTATATGGCGGTCATGGCCATCATCATCGCCTGTATTTTTTCCGAGGATACACAGAGCCGCCTTGAGTGGATGAAGCGTGGTTATCTCGTGGCAGCCGTCCTTGCATCAATCACCGGCATCATGGGATATTTCGATATTGCCGGGACCTTTGACCTGTTCACACGCTATGCCCGTGCTGTCGGCACCTTCAAGGACCCCAACGTGTTCAGCACCTTCCTTGTGCTGCCGCTTGTCTACACCACGCAGGCGATTATCCTGGGCACTGCAAAGCGGCCCTTGCTGCTGGCAATTCCATTGCTGATCATGATTACCGCGGTCTTCCTCTCCTTCTCTCGTGGAGCCTGGGGGGTGACCGTCGGCGCACTGATGCTCAGTGTTCTCCTGAGTTTTCTCACGGCATCCGCGAACAAGACGCGCATCCGGATCGTGATCATTGCCTTCTCGGGCCTTGCGTTGCTGATCATCATGCTGGCCGTGGCTTTGCAGTTCGATGCAATCCGGCAAACCTTCGAGGTTCGCGCCTCTTTGAACCAGAGTTACGATCAGGGCGAAACCGGCCGCTTCGGCAACCAGCTGCGCTCGATTCCGCTGCTTCTGGAATCACCCAATGGTCTGGGACCCTTCCGGTTCCGTGAGTATTTCATCGATGATCCGCACAACACCTTCATCAACGCCTTCGCCTCCTATGGCTGGCTTGGCGGGCTGAGCTACATGGCGCTCATCGTCTGCACGATGGGTGTGGGCTGGAAACTGGTTTTCAAAAGGACACCCTGGCAAACCGAATCCATCGCGATCTGGTCGACGCTGTTTTTCCTGATCCTGCAAGGCATGCAGATCGACACCGATCACTGGCGCCATTTCTATGTTCTCGTGGGATTGACCTGGGGTCTCATGCTGGCGAGTTTGCGCTACGAAGCGGATCAGCGCCATCAGGAGGTGCTGCGCTCGCTGGCATGGCCGCAAGCTTTCCCAGCGCCGACAGCGGAATGGCCAGCGTCGACAGGCCAAACAGCACCACGATAAGCCAGAGTGCAGCATCAAATCCCCAGATCGCCGCCACCTGCCCGCCCAACAAGGCGCCGATGGAGCGGACACCGTAGATCGCGAGCTGGATGACAGCCCCTACCCGCCCCAGGAGACCCTTGGGCGTGACAAGCTGGCGAATGGTGTTCTGGCAGACAAACCAGAGGATCGGCCCAAAGCCCAGCAGCATATAAACCGCGATGGAGGGTGCCAGGCCACCAAGCGACGGCGCGAATAACAGCAGCACAGCACCGGCCATCGAGCTTGCCGGGCCGAAGAACAAAAGAAACCGGGGTGGCAACCGCGTCATGGCCCAACCTGCCGTGAATGCGGCCAGGATCGATCCGACGCCCATTGCCGATTGCGCAAAGCCGATACTGTCGGGCGTCAGGGACAGCCGCTTCAGCGCGAAAGGCACGTAGACCGCCGCCAGCGCCATGAACGCCATGTTCCAGAACAGGGCGCAGGCGACGATACCGCGCAACAACGGCTGCTGACGCACGAAATCCAGACCCTCGCGGACCTCCGCCAAAGGGGCCCTTTCTCGCGCAAGTGGAGCCTCCTGCCGCTGGAAGCCGAACGCGATGGCAAGGCCTAAGCCCGCGAGCATTCCCGCAAGCAGAAAGCCCGTCAGCGCAAAACCCCTCGCGATCAGCCAGCCCATGACCAGAGGCCCGAGCAGCATGGCGGAGGATTGAAGGATCTGAAGCTGCGCATTGGCTTTGCCAAGCTCCGAGCCCGACCTAAGGCGCTGGACGCTGGCACTTTCCGCCAGGAACCCAAGCACTGCCGCGCAAGCCGACAAGAAAGCGCCGAACGTGAAAAGCGCCGGACTTGCAACGCTGTAGCCGGCAAGCAGCACCGCGATACCCAAAACTGACAATGCCATGCCGCGCCGCAGGCCGTGCAGCGGCGCGATGCGATCAACCATGACGCCGGCGGGAAGCGACATCAGCAACCAGGCCGAGCCCTGAGCCGCGATCATCGCGCCAATCTGATCTTCCGGCAGCTTGAACACCGCGGCGGCGACCAGCGGTACGCCCGCGACAACCAGTTGGTCAGCGATGCGGAAGCTGGCGGAGACGGCCAGCAGACGGTGAAAGGGCTGGGAGAGCATGGTTGGCCTTATCCGGATGAAAACCCTTACTGACGCTTTCAGGCAGGCTTCACCACCCGAAATCTGCTGTGTGATGCGCGTCACCCGCCCCTTGCTCCGACTCAGCGGCTTCTTTACCGCTGACATCAGGAAAACGAGGCGTTCATGGACGAAACGACGAAGCCACCGGGCGAGGGCCCGGGCAATGGCATCGAGAATGTCAGCCTGAAATCCGCGCTGGAAGAGCGCTATCTGGCCTATGCGCTCTCGACAATCATGCACCGCGCCCTGCCCGATGCGCGCGATGGGCTCAAACCGGTGCAGCGCCGCATTCTCTATGCGATGCGCCTGCTGAAGCTTGATCCGACCAGCGCCTTCAAGAAATGCGCCTCGGTCGTTGGTGAAGTGATCGGCAAATACCATCCCCATGGCGACCAGTCGATCTATGACGCGATGGTGCGCCTCGCCCAAGATTTCGCCCAGCGTTACATGCTGGTGGTTGGCCAGGGCAATTTTGGCTCCATCGACGGGGATAACGCCGCCGCCTATCGCTATACCGAGGCCAAGCTGACCGAGGTTGGCGCATTGCTGCTGCAGGGCATCGACGAGGATGCTGTTGATTTCCGCGCCACATACAATAACGAGAACGACGAACCGGTGGTGCTGCCTGGCGCTTTCCCGAACATGCTGGCCAATGGCACGACCGGCATCGCTGTTGGCATGGCGACCTCGATCCCGCCCCATAACGCCGCTGAGCTCTGCGACGCCGCGCTCTATCTGATCGAGCATCCGAAAGCGACCTCCGATCAGCTGATCACCTTCGTGCCGGGACCTGATCTTCCCACTGGCGGCATCATCGTCGAAAGCAGGGCATCCATCACCGAAACATACCGGACGGGACGCGGCGGCTTCCGCATTCGCGCCCGCTGGCACAAGGAGGAGACGGGGCGCGGCACCTATATCATCGTCGTCACCGAGATTCCCTACCTCGTGCAGAAAGGCCGCCTGATCGAGGCGCTGGCCGATCTCATCAACGAGAAGAAAGTGCCGATCCTTGGCGATGTGCGCGATGAATCAGCCGAAGACATCCGCCTGGTGATCGAACCAAAGACCCGTCTTGTCGACGAGAACGTGCTGATGGAAACGCTGTTCAAGCTGACCGAGCTTGAGACGCGCTTTTCCATGAACATGAATGTGCTGGTGGACGGCATGGTGCCGCGCGTTATCGGCCTCTGCGAGGCATTGCAGATATGGCTTGATCATCGCCGCGTTGTCCTGCAACGGCGCTCGCGCTTTCGCCTTGGCGAGATCGAGCGGCGGCTGGAGCGGCTCGGCGGCCTGCTCATCGCCTTCCTCAACCTCGACGAGGTGATCCGCATCATCCGCGAGGAGGATGAACCCAAGCCCGCCCTGATCAAGCGTTTCGAACTGACGGATCTGCAAGCCGAGACGATCCTCGACACCCGCCTGCGCCAATTGCGCAAGCTGGAAGAGATGGAGCTTCGCAAAGAATTCGACAAGCTCACCGAGGAGAAGGGCCAGATCGAAGAGTTGCTCGGCGATACGGCCAAACAATGGAAAACCATCGCCTGGGAAATTCGCGCGGTGAAGAAGGCCTTTGGTCCTGAAACGGCCATCGGCAAACGGCGCACAACCTTCGCTGACATGCCAACCGGCATGGCTGCCATCGATCTCAGTGAAGCACTGGTGGAGCGCGAACCGATCACCGTCGTGCTCTCGGACAAGGGCTGGATTCGCGCGCTCAAGGGCCATGTGAGCGATCTCACCAGCCTCACGTTCAAGGCCGACGATACGTTGCGTTTCTGGTTCCACACAGAGACCACGGCAAAGCTGCTGATGCTGGTTTCCAACGGCAAGGTGTTCACGCTGGAGGCCTCGAAACTACCGGGCGGGCGCGGTTTTGGCGATCCCGTGCGGCTTATGGCTGATATCGATGAAGACGCCGGAATCATCTCGCTCTGGCCGCATCAGGCAGGCACAAAACTGCTGATGATTGCCACCGGCGATCATGACGTGCGCGGCTTCGTGGCGCTCTCCGATGAGCTTGTCGCCAACACCCGGAAGGGCAAGAACGTTCTCACTGTCGACGGCAAATGGAAAGCCGTGCTTGCCGTGCCCGCCATGGGCGACAGCGTGGCCATCATCGGCGAAAACCGCAAGCTGATCGTCTATCCGCTCGCCGAAGTGCCGGAGATGACACGCGGCAAGGGCGTGCGATTGCAGAAATACAAGGACGGTAATGTGGCGGACGCGAAGGTGTTCAGCATGGCTGACGGCCTGACATGGCTCTCATCCGACGGGCGGACGTATACGGTAGCAAGGCCAGAACTGGATGAATGGATCGGCAAACGCGCCGAAGCCGGTAAGCTGCCGCCGAAGGGGTTCCCGAAGGGGAACAGGTTTGTGGGGTAAGGGGTCCGTTACACGGCCCGACTCTTGTGCGTCCTTCGAGGCTCGCTGTGCTCGCACCTCAGGG
>JANNRX010000276.1:0-9754 GCA_031401875.1 Hyphomicrobiales bacterium
GGCATAGTCCTCGACGGAAATCGCAGCAAAATCAGGTGCTTCAAAAGGTGTCCGGAATCTGTGAAGCAGCGCGTTGATTCTTCTTGTCATGGCAAAACCTCAAACCAGCTGAGCACACCCGTCTCCATATGTTCGAGTATCGTGGAGCGAATGAGCCATTTTCCGGGATTATCCGCAATCAGCGCGATGCGGATTGTGCGGTTTTCGGCAACAATCACCGTGTCGAGAAAAAACGGTTCCCAGCCATCATCCAGTGCATGCAGCACACGGAAGACATGGCCATGCGTGGTGATGACCTGCGGCCACTGACTGCGGTTGGTGAGAGCCACAACCACAACCGCGCCTTTCTTCACACTGAAAATGGGCTTGCCGGTGAAGCCAGCGGGAAACCCATGATTGAGGGTCCAGATTTTCTTTGGATCCGGAAACTTACGCGCGATCACTTCCGCTGGCGCAGCAGGTCCGGCAGGATCTGTGATATCCCAGCCGCCAGCGATGTTGAATTCGGCGCGGCGCGCCTCTTGCAGCCGGATACCGGCAGGAAGCTGCGGATTGCGCGCAAGATCCCGCACCGGCAATTTCTGCGGCAAGGGCTCGCCCTCGGTCAAAAACCGCACCACAGTGTAGCCTTCGCCCAAGGCCACGATGACCAGCGTTTCCTGATCTGCCTTGTCCGGCAGATCAAGCACGATGTCATAGCGGGAGCCCGGCGCGACAATGACCTGACGCTTCAGGGGATCAAAGGCGTCGCAGGGTTGGCCATCAATGGCAATCACCGTTGCCCGCGCCATTTTCTCGAATCGCATGGGAATAATCCGCGCGTTCATGACGCCGGCGACACGCAACCTCACCCTGGCCCGGGGAGGGAGCTTCACTTCCTGCGGGCTGGGGCGACCATTGACGGTGAGCGTATTGCCAAGCCGCCCCAGTCTTGCCGAATCGGCAGGCGCCCCAAAAGCAGTGTCGATCTGATGGTCGTCCTTCAATCGCCAGTCATCCAGCATCACGGCCATATCGAAGTCAACCTTTTCCCAGTCGTCCTCCTCGACAATGAACATGCCGGTCAAACCGCGTTCGCTCTGTTCGGCACTCAAGCCATTGACCAGTGGATGGTAGATCGACGTGCCGCTGTCCTGGGGCGTGATCTGATAGTCGAAGCTCTGTCCGGGCTCGACGGCCTTCTGGGTCAGGCCCGCGACGCCATCCATCCCATTGGTATGCCGCAGGCCGCGGATGTGCAGCGATGTCGGTTGTGGCAGGTTATTGACCAGCCTGATCGTGGTTGGCTGGCCTTTTCTGACTCGGATAACAGGACCCGGTGTTTCACCATTATAGGCCCAGACATCGGTTTCAGAAGCAGGTTCCGGGCGCAGTCGGCGTTTTCCGGCTGCGGCGGTCAGGATTATTTCCTGCGTCATGGCTTTGGCCGGAACAGCCAGTACAGTTGCCATTATGCCCGTCGTCAGTACGCCGCCGGAGAACCTGCGCCTGTCTATCATTGGTCTGGACAGCGTTGTTTGTGCAGGAATTGACGGCATGGTGATCGGGAAAATCCATCGTGCGAAGGGGGCTTGCATGCAAAGCTTGCGCGGCTTTCACATATGTCGCGATTTGGCGGCAGCGTCGAGGGCAGAGGCTTCACTTCTTTGCATCAAAATTTTTGCTGCATTAGTTCTTTCAATCCGCTAATGGACGCGATCTTGACAGTGGTTCGGCATATCGCGCTGCGGTTCGGGATTGGCTCAGGCCGGCGGGCGTGGCGGAATTGGTAGACGCACCAGGTTTAGGTCCTGGCGGCGAAAGTTGTGGGGGTTCGAGTCCCTCCGCCCGCACCAGAGCACGATCCTTTCGACCCGCGGGGCCTTGCGACGATCCACGATTGTCAAACATGGTTTTGAAAGAACAGCGAAGGCTTTGAACATGCAAATCACGGAAACCCTGGTTGAAGGCCTCAAGCGCCATTACAAGGTGGTGCTGCCTGCGAAAGATCTCGCGACACGCCTGGAAGGCGAGATGGTGACCCTTCAGAAAAAGGTGACCTTGCCCGGCTTCCGACCTGGGAAAGTGCCTGCCCATCACCTCAAAAGGGTCTATGGCAAATCGCTGATGGCTGATGTTGTCCAGAACGTCGTCAATGAAGCGAATCGCAAGATTGTCGATGACAACGGCCTGAAGCTCGCCTTCGAACCAGCGGTCAATTTTCCGCAGGAGCAGGAGAAAATCGAAGAGGTCATGGCAGCCAGGAGCGATCTTGAATACACTGTGGCGCTGGAAGTCCTGCCAAAATTCGATATCGCAGACCATTCTGATATCACGATTGAAAAGCTTGTGGCGGAGGTGCCGGAAGCCGATGTCATGGGTGCCATCGAGCGCATGGCAGAACCATCACGTCCTTTCACGGACAAGGGTAAGAAAGCAACCGCAGACAAAGCCGACCGGGTGACGGTTGATTTCGTAGGGCGCATCGATGGCGTCGAATTCGATGGTGGCAAAGGCGCAGATATCCAGGTCGTGCTAGGCTCCAACAGCTTCATCCCCGGTTTCGAGGATCAACTCGTCGGAGTGAAGGCGGGCGAAGAAAAGCTGGTGAAGGTAGCTTTCCCGGCGAATTATCAGGCCCCCGGCCTTGCCGGCAAGGATGCTGAATTCGATGTCACCGTGAAGCTAGTTGAGGCCGCTGGTGCTCTCACCATCGATGATGCGCTCGCCAAGCAATATGGCATGGAAGACCTCGACAAGCTCAAGGCTGCGGTGAAAATCACCATGTCCTCCGAGCTTGAGGGTGCAGCGCGCCAGAAGATGAAGCGCAAGCTTCTGGATGCGCTTGATGCAAAATATGACTTTGACCTGCCGCCGACTTTGCTTGAGCAGGAATTCAACGCGATCTGGAACAACGTCTCCCAGGAGATGAAGGCCGCTGGCAAGACCTTCGAGGACGAAGACACAACCGAAGCCGATGCCCGCATCGAATACCAGAAAATCGCCACCCGTCGCGTGCGGCTTGGGCTTGTCCTGGCTGAAATCGGCGAGAAGGCCTCGGTTCAGGTCACCGATGACGAGGTGAGTCAGGGGCTTGTGGCCCGCGCCCGCCAGTTCCCGGGACAGGAAAAGGCGGTCTGGGATTATTACCGCAAGAATCCTGAGGCGTTGGCGGAAGTGCGCGCACCGATTTTTGAGGAGAAGGTGGTTGACCATATCCTCACGCAGGTGAAACAGGTCGAGAAAGCTGTCAGCAAGGACGCTCTTCTGAGTGAGGAAGAGGATGACGAGACAGCCCCTGCCGCGCAAAAGCCGAAAAAGGCAGCTGCGCCAAAGAAAGCCAAAAAGGCCGAATAAGCCAGCGCTGCCTATTCGAGGAGCCAATAAAAAACCGCCATGTCACTGGCGGTTTTTTTATGGGCGATCCGCTGCGATGCCCATCATTCGTTCGCGCTTGCCGTGATATCGAGCTTCTTGAGAAGTGTCCTTGGATCGCTGACCGCGACGAAATCGGCCATGCCGAGGCCGCCGCCCTTGGCAACAGCACCGATCCGGATGTTCTTGGGTTCGGCAATGAACTTGCCCAGCGCTGCTCCAATCAGCTTTGCGCCTGGATGGTCGCCCAGCAGCAAAGGCGCCATCAGCGTAGCGCCAGCGGCAAGCTCGGCGCGCACATCATCAGGCTTGCGCTTTTGCAGCTGGGCCTGCTGCGCCAGCAGCTTTTCAAAAAGACCATCATTTCTGACGGACACTTCAAGATTTTTTGCTGAAACGCCAAGTGCCGCCACTGCGGCCACGGCCTTGTCCAGCGTAAAGGCCTCTTTCCCAACATTGCCGATTTCCGTTTTCGCGCTGGCCGAGAACATACCGGCGGATTTCAGCGAAAACTCGTTGAGCTTCAGGGTTCTGGTCGTTTCATCCCAGACCTGATCATAGCGCATGGCAATATCGAGGCTTTTGTACCCAAGCGCCAGAATATCCGTGAGGCCCTTCTCCTTGGTATCGGGCGGGATATTCATTGTGAGACCGTCCAGCGTTATGCCCACATTCGCAGGCACTGGACCGATAAAATTCGCCATCCTGGTTTCAAAAAGACCAAGTTTCGCTTGAATGCGCTGGCCGACAGTCCTGGTGTCGGGAACATCGATATCGACGCCAACAATGCGCAAAACATTCAGCTTCGGGATAAAGCTTCTTGGGTCCAGGCTGGAGAGTTCTGAGGATGTCGTGCCATCATATTTCCGCAGCACATCCCACAGAGCCGACAGATCAAGCCCGTCGAGTGTAAATTCACCGAAGTTCACTCTGGTATCATTGGCCGCGACCCTGAGCCCCTGCATGCTGAAGCGACCGGGCTGATCGCCGCCGCCAAATCCGCTCAAGCGATCCATGGTGAATGTGATCGGCGTCGTGCTTCCCGGTGGCTTGCCATCCATCGAGAAGCCATTCATCTCCATATGACCGTAGGACATTGCAGTCAGAAGGTCGGCGGCAAAGCCGAGCGAAGCCTTGCCGCGATCGCTCGCAGGCGATTGTGCCTGTTTCTGAAGCTCGGGCACGAAACTGGCGAGGGGCTGCTTGAGTGGCCGCAACTTGAGATCGCGCAAGGAAATATTGGTAACAGAGACGGTCATCTCGCCGCCAATGCGATAGAGTGTCTTGCCGACACGCTGTTCTGCGATGGCCGTTTTCAGCGCCTCGCCTTCTTTGGCCTTGTCGTAAACAAAGCGCAGCAGCAAGGGCATGTCAGTCTCCCGCATGACGGAATCCGCCATCGTCATCTCAAAGTTGCCGAGTGTGCTCTTGCCCGGCTTGGCTTTGGTGGATGTGACTGTCGAGGGCAGCAGGGCTTCCGTGATGACACCGTTGCGGATGTCACGCAAAACGATGTCCTTGTAAGATGTCACGCCTGTTACATCCGGAAGGTCCTGGGTGACTTCTATCAGTGGGATGGAGATGCTGCGGGCGGAGAGTTTCGCCAGCCGCTCGGCTAGTGTATTCAGGGACAGGGCATCGAAAAACGCCTCGATCTCCACCTTGCTGGCGTTGCCACCTTCCACCGTCATTTTCGGAATGCGCACCAAGGTGGTGTCACCCTTGAATTGCAGGTTTTCAAGAACGACAGCCGATTGCGCCTGCGCGGACAGGATGCGCCAGGGCGAAAGCGGCAATACTGGCAAGAGCGTAGACGTGATGAGAGCTGCAAGAAAGCTGGTGACTGTACGTTTCACGGAGACCTCAAAACAATTGAGACAATAACGATAATCAAGAATCAGGTCGCGTGAATGCGCCTGCGGAATATGGCAATCTCGCGGCCTTATGGGCAGTCAATGAACGATCAGGATGACTATAATGAGAAAGACGTTCCGCAGCCGCAACCTGAGGTCGCCAAGGGGTTCTCGATACGGAATGATTGTCCCATCACATCATCGATAAAATCGATTGTTGCACCCTGCATATAAGCCACAGAAACCGAATCGATCAGCACGGTCGCGCCATCGCGGTTGATGACGATATCATCTTCGGCAGCGGTCTTGCCAATGTCGAAAGCATAGGAGAAGCCGGAGCAGCCACCACCGTTGACGCTGATGCGCAGCGATGAACCTGCCGTTTCCTTGCTCAGAATGGCCTGAACGCGCTTCGCTGCACGCTCTGTCATGGTGATGGATGTCACTTCGGTCATCGCAGGGTCCCTGATTGTGCCAAAGGATGCTTGGTTCCTTATCCTGTAAAAGGTAAGGGCTAATCATGAAGACTTCAACCGTCTACGGGTATTGATGAGCACGCAAGGGACATTGCGCAAGCCGCCAGGCCTGCTTCCGGGCGAGCGCTGGCGTGCGGCTTATGCGCATGATCCTGCCAGGAGCCGCGGTCGCCTGATCAAGGAGGCCGCTTCCGCAACCCGGAATGATTTCCAGCGCGACCGCGACAGGATCATCCATTCGACAGCCTTTCGCCGCCTGAAGCACAAGACACAGGTGTTTCTGGAGCATGAGGGCGATCATTACCGCACAAGGCTTACCCATACGCTGGAAGTGGCGCAGATCGCCCGCTCCATCGCCCGCGCGCTCGGGCTCGATGAAGATCTCGCCGAGACGTTGGCGCTGGCCCATGATCTTGGCCACACACCCTTCGGCCATGCCGGGGAACGGGCTCTTGACCGTGCCATGGCCGCGCATGGGGGCTTTGACCATAACGCACAATCCCTGAAGATCGTGGTTGATCTGGAGCGGCGCTACGGCGCGTTCAACGGCCTGAACCTGTCATGGGAAGCGCTGGAAGGGCTGGTCAAGCACAATGGTCCGCTGACCGATTCTCACGGCGTTCCGGTCGGGCATTATCTGGGCAAGAGCCTTCCCCCGGCAATTATGGCCTATGATGCGCGCCATCCGCTTGAACTGTGGACCCAGGCCAGCGCGGAAGCGCAGGCGGCTGCAATTGCCGATGATATCGCGTATAATGCCCATGATATCGACGATGGCCTGCGGGCGGGTATCCTGACGCTTGAGGAACTTCAGTCGGTGCCGTTTCTGGCAGAATTGCTGGCAGGCATCGCTTTCGCCTATCCGGGTCTTGATCGGGCGCGCACCACCCATGAACTGCAAAGGCGTATCATCACATGCCTTGTGGAAGATGCGATCACCGAGGCGGAGCACCGGATTCAGCGGCTTGATCTTGGCTCGGCTGTTGCAGTAAGAGCTGCATCAGAGGCAACCATAGCGTTTTCATCCCCGGTGGAAGGGCATGTGAAAAGCATTCGCAGCTTCCTTTTTCCACGGCTCTATCGCCACCCGCGCATCATGGCAGACATGCAGGATGCGGAGAAAGTGGTGGAAGCGCTCTTCAGCTATTTCTCGGATCACCCTTCGAAGTTGCCCGAGGAATGGCAGCAAGGCATGGCGACACTGGATGGCAACAGTCGCGCCGCACAGATCAGCGATTTTATCGCGGGGATGACAGATCGTTACGCCATTGATATGCACCGCCAATTGTTTGGCGGGGCGGACAGGCTGCGATAATTCTTCATCCGGATTCTACCCTAACCCGGATTTGGCCATGCGAGAGCAGCATGGCTTTTCTGACCGTCTTGAATCATCACGTGAGCGACATGAATCTTTTTGCTGATTATCAGGCCAAAGTTGTTGAGATCATTGAAGGTCTCTCCCGTAGCGGGCGTTTGCCCGCAGGGCTGAACACAGCGCGTGTGGTGGTTGAGCCCCCGCGTGATGCAAGCCATGGCGATTTTGCCACCAATGCCGCCATGGTGCTGTCCAGGGATGCCGGCATGAAACCGCGTGATCTGGCGGAAATGCTTGTCGCGGAGCTTGTCAAGGATTCCGGCGTTGTCAAAGCGGATATTGCTGGCCCCGGCTTCATCAATGTCGCGCTCAAACCGGCATTGTTTGATGCTGTTATCCTGAATGCTGTTGCTCTGGGCGAGGAATTTGGCCGCAGCACACTGGGTGGCGGCAAAAAGGTCAACATCGAATATGTCTCCGCCAATCCGACAGGCCCCATGCATGTCGGCCATTGTCGCGGCGCGGTTTTTGGTGACGCGCTTGCCAATCTGATGGCGTTTGCGGGCTATGATGTGACGCGCGAATATTACATCAACGATGCGGGCAGTCAGGTCGATGTGCTCGCACGCTCGGTGCATCTGCGCTATCGGGAGGCCCTGGGTGAAGACATCGGTGCGATCCCGGAGGGGCTTTATCCCGGCGATTATCTCAAGCCAGTCGGAGCCATGCTGGCAAAAGCCCATGGCGCAGCCTTGCTTGATCAGCCTGAAGCATCATGGCTGCCGATGCTGCGGACGGTCGCCATCGATGCAATGATGGTGATGATCCGTGAGGATCTGAAGGCGCTGGCTATCGAGCATGCTGTGTTCTTTTCAGAAAAATCGCTGCATGCATCGCGTGCCGATGGCAGCAATATCAGCCCGGTCGGCGAGGCCATCGCTGATCTGCGTGCGCGGGATCTGATTTACGAAGGCCGTCTGCCGCCGCCCAAAGGCGCGCCGGAAGCGGATTGGGAAGACCGCGAACAGACATTGTTTCGCTCCAGCTCATTTGGCGATGATGTTGATCGTCCCCTGATGAAATCGGATGGCAGCTACACTTATTTTGCCTCCGATATTGCCTACCACCGCGACAAATACCTGCGTGGCTTCAGCATCATGATTGATGTCTGGGGGGCCGATCACGGCGGCTATATCAAGCGCATGAAGGCGGCAGTCAAGGCGATCACGGGCGGGGAGGGCAGCCTCGATATCGAGATTTGCCAGCTCGTCAAGCTGTTGCGGGATGGCGTCGAAGTCAAGATGTCGAAGCGCGCCGGAACCTTCGTGACGCTGCGGGAAGTTGTCGATGAAGTCGGGCCGGATCCCGTGCGCTTCATGATGCTTTTTCGCAAGAATGATGCGCCACTGGAGTTTGATCTGGCGAAAGTCCTGGAACAATCCAAGGAAAATCCGGTTTTCTACGTGCAATACGCTTTTGCCCGCAGTCACTCGATCTTCCGGCAGGCGCGCCTTGCCTTTGGTGCGGATGCCTTTGGACTGGGCGATCTGGCAAAAGCCGATATCAGCCGCCTCACGGATGATGCCGAACGGGCGCTGATCGGGCAGATCGCGCAATATCCACGGCTTGTCGAAGCCGCAGCGTCAAGCCGTGAACCGCATCGTGTCGCATTCTATCTCTATGAACTTGCAAGCGGACTGCACAGTCTGTGGAACCGTGGTAAAGAAAACGCGGACTTACGCTTTGTTAATGATAAAGAGAGAGAGTCAACACTGGCCAGATTAGCTCTGGTGTGTTCTTTAATTGCTGTGCTCGGTTCGGGATTGCGGTTGTTGGGGGTCAGTGCTCCGGAAGAAATGCGCTGATCAACCGTTCGTCCTGGCTTTGCAGAGTGTGTCGTAACGGTGACCACGATGAAGCAGAGTAATACGGATACTATTGGTCTCGATCTCGATCAGCTCGAGCGGGAACTCACATCGATCCATCCGGGGCAGCGCACGGCTGAGAAGTCTTTGCGCGGACCAGCAGGTGATGATCCTCTGGCGGAACTTGCCCGCATCATGAGGCAGGATGACCCATTCTCGGGGCTGGGCACCGCACAGGCAAAGTCTTCTGCGATCAAAGCCACGGATTTCGATGATTTCCTGAAGCTGCCACCCCGTGCTGCAAACCAGGCGCAGATGCGTGAGCCATCGCTTGATTCATTCATCGAGCGTGCTCCCGATGTCTATGCTGCTCGTGATGCTGAACCGGAGGTCAGATCTGAGAGAGTTGAGGTCTACAGAGGCAAGAGTTTCGGCCAGCCCGTTGAGCCGCCTCTCGATAACTCTCGGGAAGAAAGCATGCTTTCTCCCGACAGAAGCATTCCGAACTTTGCGGATGATTATCTTTTCGATGCGGTTGCCGCGTTTCCGGCGGATAATAATCCGGCATCTGATGCAGCCGTCGCGACTCCCATGGAAACGGTCGCTCAGGCAGCTGTCCCTGCACAGAACGCAAATGCTCCCAAGCCCGGCTTTGATGACATGCTGGCGGAATTTGAAGCAGCCATGCGGGATGTGGGTGGCGAGAAGATTGCAGCTGAAAGAAATTCGTCTGTTCCAGCGCCCTCGCTTGAGCCGATCGTCATTCCACCGCCTCCCGAAGAACTGATCGCAGGAATGTCCCGTCAGTCGGATGGTTCAGGCATGATGGTTGCCGGTGCCGCAGGTGCGGCGGCAATAGCAGCAGGTGCCATGGCTGCGACATCGCGTGAT
>JANNRX010000277.1:0-5013 GCA_031401875.1 Hyphomicrobiales bacterium
CACCGCTGGCAATGCCCGCAATGCAACGCCTGGCTGGTGGAACACCGCTTCCGACGCTCCTTGCTCTGTCACCATTGCGGCCATATCGAGCGAACGCCGCAACGCTGCGAATCCTGCGGCACCGAGAACAGCCTCACCATCTGCGGTCCCGGCGTGGAACGACTGGCGGAAGAGGCTGCTGTCACTTTTCCAGGTGTTCGCTCCATCGTGCTTTCCTCGGATTTTCCGGGCGGAACCGAGCGTCTGCGCCGCGAGCTGGACGCTGTTACGGCGGGAGAATTTCAGCTCGTCATCGGCACGCAACTGGTGGCGAAAGGCCATAATTTTCCCGGCCTCGCCCTTGTTGGCGTAGTTGATGCCGATGTTGGGCTGACCAGCGGTGATCCCCGTGCCGCCGAGCGCACCTTCCAGCTGCTCCAGCAGGTGACCGGGCGCGCCGGGCGCGGACAAGTCAAAGGGCGCGGGCTGGTACAGACCTATGATCCGGCCCATCCCGTCATGAAAGCCATTCTTACCGGAGATTCGGAAGGGTTCTACCGCGAGGAAATCGCAATGCGGCGCATCGCCTGCCTTCCGCCTTTCGGGCGCATGGCAGGCATTGTTGTCTCTGGTCCGGATCGCAATGCGGCCGAGAGCCATGCAAGGGCGCTGGCCCGTGCAGGCCACAGCCTGCTTGATGGCTCGGAGGATGGCCGCACGCGCTGGGAGGGGTTGTCCGTTCTGGGCCCCGCAGAAGCGCCCATTGCGCTGATCCGGGGCCGCTATCGCTTTCGATTGCTTGCCAGAGGTCCGCGCGAAGCGGATCTGCAAGGCTTCCTCCGATCAATGCGCGTCAATGCTCCGAAGGAAACAGGCAAAATTCGCGTCGATATTGATATCGATCCGGTCAGCTTTGTCTGAAGCTGCGACGCTCAGGCCGCAGCTTTCGCGGCAGAACGGAAAGCAGAGCGCAGCACATCGATCTGCTCCAGGCCTGTTACCGGTTCATGGTGCCAGAACGTCCAGCCGTTGCAGGCTGGCAACCCTTGCACAAGCGCGCCGATCTTGTGGATCGATCCCGTGATGCTATCAGCAGCAATCGTCCCGTCCGGACGCACGATGGCTTTGTGACGCCGCTTCGAATCCATCAGCACGGTTCCTGGCAAAACCAGACCCGCTTCAACCAGCGCCGCGAAGGCTATTCTTGGTTCCTCGCGCTTGGCGAGCGGCGCAAGCAACAGCTCAGGCGCCATCGGCGTTGCTGCGGCAATGCGCCTTTCAGCATGGGCGATGTAGGATAAATCCCGCTCTAGGCCGATGAAATGGCGTCCGAGTTTCTTTGCCACGGCACCCGTCGTGCCCGTGCCAAAGAACGGATCAAGCACCACATCACCGGCATTCGAGGTTGCCATGATGATGCGCGCCAGCAAGGCTTCCGGTTTCTGCGTCGGATGGGCCTTCGCGCCATCCTCGCCCTTGAGCCTCTCGGCTCCCGTGCACAAGGGCAGGAACCAGTCTGACCGCACCTGGCAATCCTCGTTGCCTGCTTTGAGGGCCTCATAATTGAATGTGTAGGACCGGGCTTTCTGGTCCCGGCTCGCCCAGATCATCGTCTCATGGGCATTGGTGAAGCGGCGACCCCTGAAATTTGGCATCGGGTTCGCCTTGCGCCAGACAATATCGTTCAGGAGCCAGAAACCGAGGTCTTGCAGCACCGTGCCGACCCGGAAAATATTGTGGTAGCTGCCGATCACGAACAGCGTGCCGTTCGGCTTGAGAATGCGGCGGCATTCGGCAAGCCACGCGCGGCTGAAAGCATCGTACTCCGCAAAGGACGAGAACTTGTCCCAGGCATCGTCAACCGCATCGACCACGCTCGCATCCGGGCGCGTCAGTGTCCCTTCAAGCTGAAGATTGTAAGGTGGATCCGCAAAGATCAGGTCGATGCAAGCGTCAGGAAGCCGACGCATGTTCTCAACGCAGTCACCAGGGGTGATACGATCCAGAAAAGCCTCTAGCGAGGGAGACGAAAGGGTTAGAGGAGCCTTCGCCGAAGACCCGGTACGCAATACCTGAATCCGGGACTTCGGGTCGATGGCTCCAGCACGTGCTGAACGCATTTACACACACACCAGTTACGCAACAACGTGATGGTTATGCAGCAACAGAATGAAGGCGACGTTTACCCGGTGAAGTTCAGGGTGTGCCGTTTTTGAACGGTGCGAATGAGCGACGATGATGCCGTGTTCCGCCAGCCTCAAGGATGGCAGCACGATGTAGGACTGTTCCATATCCCTTATGAATTTCAAAGCCATACGCCGGCAAATCAGTGCCCAACCGGATCATGAGCCTGTCGCGCATTACCTTGGCGACAATGGATGCGGCTCCTATCGCGGGCTCTGTTGCATCGCCCCCGATGATGGCTCTTGCCGGACAGGGCAGGCCATGGGGAATATCTTTTCCATCGACAAGCACCAGTTGCGGCCGAAGCGACAATCCTGCCACTGCCCTGCGCATGGCCTCCAGTGTTGCGCCACGGATGTTCAACTGATCAATATCCAGGGGTGGCAGCAGCGCAAAGGACACAGCCCGCGCCTGCTTCAGGATCGCTTCAAAGGCGATGTTCCGTGCTGATTCCGTGAGTTTTTTGGAATCACCAATGCCCTCCGGCATATCGAACGGATCGAGAATGACAGCCGCCGCCGCAATGGGCCCTGCCAATGGACCGCGACCGGCTTCGTCAACGCCAGCGATGCAGTCCATGCGGTGTGCAGCATGTGGATTTTCAGAGAGCGTTTTTCTCGTCACCATCATTCATCGTCCTTGTCAGAACATTCAGCTCTTGTCTTCCACGAGGAGGGTTCTCCTTGGAACTGGCTATGCCGCACAAGCTGCATTAAAATACAGGCATGATGCTCTCTGTCGATGAAAGCCCCTGTGATGTCCGGTGATACCCAGAGCCAGAACCAGCCACCTTCACACCCTGAAACCATCGAGGCAGGAGCCGTTCCTCTCAGACCGCGCCTGCCGCATGTGGATACCGTGCAGTTTGCACCACTTAGGAAGAGCGCAGCCGTGACAGTCACGGACGCCGCTGCAACACACACTCCGATCTTCGAGATGCTGGTTCAGCATGAGCATGATGTCATCGGGCTTCTGGCCTATGCACTTTACAAACAAAACAACCGTGACTGGCTCCTGTCGATGCAGGTGGCCAGCGGGCGGGAACCGACAACGATGGAACACGATGCCTATGGTCTGAGCGAGCGCCTTCCACGCCGCATCGCGGCCTATCGTAAACTGGCGGAAGACATGTTGGAAAAACACAGACACAGGCCAGAGGCTAGCCAAGCGACTTCTTCGGCCGGGCAGATGATGCATCCCGCCAATGATGCCGGTCGGATGCTTCAGTCCATGGCGCAGGATGTCAAAGCCACGGGAAATCCGATGACAGGTTCTTCAGGGGTGGGGATGAGCAAAAATGCCATGATCCTGCGTACCCTCTGCGGCATGCTGCTGCTTGTTGTTGGCATGGCCATCCTGTTTCGTTTTGCGGGCATATGGCTGTTTGGAACACCGGGGCGATAGAAAGCTCGACGAAGATAATTTCCGGGCGATAGCACTATCATGTGGCGCATGGGCGTTCACCGGCGCATCATAGCAATGACAGCTGATCACCGGCGCGCACAGGTTTCACGAACATGTCTGTCCTGAGCCGGATCCGCTTTTTATTGAAGCCGAGATTTTCCGCCGCCAGTTGGAACCTGCGGCCCACCAGCCAGGCGAAAGGTCCCGTGCCGGTCTGGCGCTGTCCCCAGCTTGAATCGTAATCCTTGCCCCCGCGTGTGGACTGGACCAGCGACATGACATGGCGCAGCTTGCCCGGCGCATGATCCATCAGCCATTGCCTGAACAGATCGCGCAATTCGAGCGGCAATCGCAGGATGACATAGCCCGCATCACAAGCCCCCGCCTTTTTTGCGGCTGCAAGAATAGCTTCGATTTCGCTGTCATTCAGGCCCGGAATCACCGGTGCAACAAGCACCGTGACAGGAATGCCTGCCGCCGTCAGTTGGCGGATGGTTTCCAGCCGCTTTTCTGGCGTCGCCGCGCGCGGCTCAAGCTCTCGCGCCAGCGTGCGATCCAGCGTCGTGATGGAAATAGCAACCTTGGCGAGGCCCTTTACCGCCATCGGGGCAAGCAAATCGATATCGCGTGTCACAAGTGCTGATTTGGTGACGATGCCGACGGGATGGTTCATGCGCGACAGCACCTCCAGAATACCGCGCATCAGTCGGTAATTCCGTTCAATCGGCTGATAGGCATCCGTATTGGCACCAATCGCCAGCGTTTTGGGCTGATACCCCGGAGCGGAGAGTTCCTGCTCCAGCAGTTCAGCGGCATTGGTCTTGGCAAAAAGCTTTGTCTCGAAATCAAGCCCCGGAGACAGCCCCATGAAGGCATGGGTTGGCCGGGCATAGCAATAGGCGCAGCCATGCTCGCAACCGCGATAGGGATTGATCGAACGATCAAAGGAAATATCGGGTGAATCATTGCGCGTGATGATTGTTTTTGCCTTCTCGACCGTGACCTCGGTCTTGAATGGCACAGCATCTCCAAGGCTGCCCCAGCCATCATCTTCATCAAGGCGGCGCAGATTTTCGTAGCGTCCGCCGCTGTTGGTCACAGCGCCACGGCCACGCCGCAAAGCGGGATCAACCGCGCTGCCGATAAAATCACGACGGAACTCCATGAGCGATTGCCTGACACCGAGCGACATGGCCGCGGCTCCCATTGTTCAACATACAACAAATAATGAACAAAAGAACATATATAGAACATGCGGCCGTTGTCAAGATGCGTAACCGCAACAGATCCCTAAAGAGGTTTTACGACAACCCGCGGACGCTGCTTCCAGCGGTTGCGCAAGACTTCACGATCATCGCCCTTCTGCAAGCGGTTTCCCCGTTCAAGAAGTTCCGTCAGATAGGTCTCGTAATCAATACCAGCGGCTTCCGCCCGTGATAGCCGGAA
>JANNRX010000278.1:0-13453 GCA_031401875.1 Hyphomicrobiales bacterium
CTGCGGCTTCAATTGGCGGCAACGTCAGTAGCTTCACATGCAAGTGACGGTTCGGAACCAAGATTGGGTTTTAACGTGGGTCCCCTTCACTCGAAAGCATCCCAAACAGGGATATGCAAACTGCAACGCACATGCATGACACCAAATGCCTTAAAAGCCCAGATCCAACACCTAAACATTCACCCGCTTGATTTTGACAGATTTGAGATAGTCCATTGGATCAGTCGGATCGAATGTGATGCCATCGAAGAATTTTTCAACGCCGCGTGAATCGCTTGCTGGAATATCACCTGACGGCACACCAAGCGCCTTCGCGGCATCGCGCCAGAGATCAGTGCGGCTGACCTTTTTGACGAGAGCATTCACATCGGTATCGACAGCCAGTTTTCCCCAGCGAATGTTCTCGACAAGCATATAGGCATCATGGCTCTGCCATGGAAAAGATGCGTTGTTACGCCAGTATTTCATGATCTGGCTATCGTTTTTGCTGGTCTTGCCATGACCAAAATCAAACTCGCCCTTGAGGCGACCGATGATGTCGGCTGTCGGGGCATTGATCCACTGACGCTTGCCAACGATCTCAGCAAGCTCAGGCTTGTTTTCCGACTTGTCACACCAGATCTGCGCTTCAAAGAGCGCCATCAGAATGGCGCGGGTCGCTCGCGGATATTTTTCGACCCAATCGGCGCGCATCGCAAAAGACTTGTCGGGGTGAAGCGGCCAGATCTCGTCACACGTCACGGCTGTATACCCGATGTTCTGGTTGACGAGCTGGCCATGCCAGGGCTCCGCCACACAGAAGACATCCATGTTGCCGACCTTCATGTTGGCCACCATCTGCGGCGGTGGCACCGGAATCAGGCGCATGTCCGTATCGGGATCGATGCCACCCGCCGCCAGCCAATAGCGGATCCACAAATCATGGGTGCCCATGGGAAAAGTATGCGCGCCCGTGAACTCTTTGCCCTTGGCTTTTTTTGCTGCAATCACCTCCTTGAGTGGTGAAGCATCAAGGCCAATACGGGGGGCTTTGAACTCATTGGAGACAGAGATTGATTGCCCATCGATATGCAGACGCGCCAGCATCGCCATTGGAATGGGAACACTGTTCTGCGTGATTTTACCATTTGCCATCAAATAAGGCATGGTGCTCAACATATGAGCACCGTCGATACCGTTCTTCTCGCTGCCAAGGACAAGGTTATCGCGGGTGGCCGGCCAGGAGGCCTGCTTGTTAACCTCGACATCCGGCATGCCATGTTTGGCGAAAAAGCCTTTTTCCTTGGCAATGATCATGGGGCAAGCATCCGTGAGCGCAATGAAGCCAAGCTTCGTGCCTTTCACCTCCGGGCCTGCTCCCTGAGCGAAAGCGCCGCCGGGAAACAAGGATCGTGCAGCAGCCAAGGTTGCAGCTCCGCTGAACCCATGAAGAACCCTACGGCGCGAAACAGAGATGGCGGATACCTCCTGAATGGACTTCTTCATAGTCAAAATTCCTCTGGTATGATTACATTCAAGAGAGCAGCAATTTTTATGCCGATTTCTGGCAAGGGGGGGCTGCCATGAACCCCCATTCTCATTTGGCGCATCCAGGGCGTGCTTCTTCACAAGGCGCGGTGATTCAGTACACATCCGCCTGATAGCGCCCGGATTTCTTGAGATCACGGATGAAGGCTATTGCCGCATCACTGCTAAGTTTTCCATGCTCGCAAGCGATATCAACCAGCGCGCGCTCGACATCTTTTGCCATACGTTTGGCATCACCGCAGATATAGAAATGCGCCCCTTGCTGAAACCAGGCCCAAAGCTCCACTCCGGTTTCACGCATGCGGTCCTGCACGTAGATTTTATCCTTGCCATCCCGCGACCAGGCAAGCGTCAACCGCTCCAGTTGTCCGCGTCCTTTCATCTCATTCAGTTCATCTGAATAGAAGAAATCGGACGCTAACCGTTGATGCCCGAAGAAGAGCCAGTTGCGTCCCGGCGCATTGGAGGCGGCGCGCTCCTGAAGGAAGGCCCGGAATGGCGCAATGCCGGTTCCCGGCCCCACCATGATGATTGGCTTGCTATGGTCTTCAGGCAGACCAAAGCCGTGCGATTCCTGAACATAAACGCGCAGCGTCTCACCTGGCATGATCCGCTCACCCAGAAAATTGGAGGCGACACCGAAGCGCCCGCGCTTGCCCAGATGATAGCGCACGCAATCAACGGTGAGTGTCAGCTTGCCAAATTCATGGCGAGGCGATGACGAGATCGAGTAGAGCCGCGGTTGCAGTTCGTCCAGTGCTTCGACAAAGGCTTCCGGGCTGATCTTCAGACCTGAAAATTTATGGAGCGTTCCCAGCACGTCAAGCAACTCAAGATCGCCATCCGGATCCTCACCCTTGGCGAGGGCTTGTGCCTTGGCGCGGATCGTTCCGCCTGTGACAAAAGAGATGAGTTGAAACAGAGTATCAGGTGCGGCACCAAGTGCGCGGTCACGGATGAGAATATCACGCAGTGTGTGCCCGCCGATGTCGTGTTCTGGCCGCGCGCCTATCAAGGCAATGACAGCATCAACAAGCCGCATGTCATTGGCGGGAAACACACCGAAAGAATCGCCCGCCTTGTAGGTGATACCGCTTTTGGAAAGATCGAATTCGACGTGGTAGGTTTCTTTCTCGGATCCCTCGCCATTGAGTTTGCGCCGAGAGAGCAGGACCGCTTCCACTGGATTATCGCGGGCATAGCCCGGCTTGCCGACAGGCTTTGCCGCAAGGGAGACTGCCTCTGCGGGGGCGATCGTGGAGCCTGCCTCCGCAAGCTGTTTCAGCATCCGCAGCGTGTCTTTGCCTCCGGGCGCACAAAGGTTCAGCTTGGCTTCTTTTCCATCTGCAATGGCCGCAGAATAGGTTTCGCAGAGATAGCCGCACTGACCACAATTCTGCTGCGCCATGGCCGCAAACATGCGGCGTTTGAGCGGTTTGCCTTCTGCCAGTGCCATGCGGTCCGTAATCGGCATGGCGGGGTCATGCCAGGGCGCCTCCTCCTCTTCGATATCCGTTAGAAGCTGCGCTGATTCACCCGCTGAAAGACTCGTAACCGCAGCGGTATCAAGGTTGAGATAGCCTGCGAAGAATCCGCTAAGCCAGAGGCGCTGCTCCGCTGAGAAAGGCGCGTTCTCTGGCAGCAGATCAAAGCTCTTCACCATGGGCTGATGCAGTGTCATGGCATCGCTTCCACCAGTGCCACAAGGGCTGTATTTTCATAGCGGTTGGCAAAGCCATGGAAGCTCTCTTGAGGATCGTTCCGGTGCGCTTGCCAGGTCTTCAGGATCTGCTCGATCCTGACAGGCGCATCATCAGCCTTCACGCCCTTCCAGAGTTCGCGACCAATCTTTGCGGCATCGGCAAAGCCGCCTCCAAGAACAATGTCATAGCCCTCGACCGTATCGCCATCCTCATTGATGGGAACCTTCGCGCCGATCAGTCCAATATCGCCGATATAATGCTGCGCGCAGGAATGATGACATCCCGTCAGATGCACATTCACGGGTTGATCCAGGGTCAGGCGCGCATCGACATGGGCCACAATCCTGAGCGCATCTTCCTTGGTATGGGCTGCGGCAAACTTGCATCCCGTAGCACCAGTGCAAGCCACGAGACCGGCTTGCATCGAGGTGGCGCTTGTTGAAAGGCCGAGCCTGGTGATGCCGTCCAGCAAGGGTTCGACCTTCGCATCAGTTACGCCAGAAATCAGAAGATTTTGCCAGACCGTGAGACGGATATCACCATCGCCATGCAGGTTCGCCAGTTCTGCGACGCCGCGCATTTGCCCGCTCGTCAGCTTGCCCACGGGCAATGTAACGCCAACCCAGTTCAGGCCCTTTTGCTTCTGCGGGTGAACGCCGATATGCGCTGTCCGATTGAAAGCCGGGCGCGGTTGTATTGCTGACTCTGCAATGCGGCTGAGCGAACGTCCGAGAGAGGTTTCCGTCTCGCGAATGAATTTCTCAAAGCCCCAGTCGTCCAGCACATATTTGAGGCGCGCCTTTGCCCGGTTTGTGCGATCTCCATGCGCGCTGTAAACACGGATCATCGCGTCAGCCACTGAGGTGCAATCGGAGGAGCGGCAGAACACACCGGTCGGGCGCGCAAGATCCTTGTGGCCGGAAATTCCACCAATGACGATGCGCCACCAAAGGCCTGCTTCAACACTAGCACCATCACCAACCATGACAGCCTGGAAACCGATATCGTTGGATTCTTCCAGCGTCGGAATCACGCCGCCGCCATCAAAGGCGACATTGAATTTGCGGGGCAGCCCGATCAGGGTCCGCGTGTTCAGGATGTGATGCTGCCATTCTTTTGCCAGCGGGCGCGTATCAGCCAGTTCCTGCGGATCAATGCCTGCGGTCGCAGAACCCGTGACATTGCGAATGTTGTCTGCTCCCGCGCCCTTTGTGGCGAGTCCGAGATCGAGAATTTTCTCGATCACCGGGATGGCATTTTCGGCAGTGATCTCTCTGATCTGCAAGTTGGCTCGTGTCGTCACATGGGCATATCCACCGGCATGCTGATCCGCGACATCGGCCATGCCCTTGAGCTGCCAATGCGTGATGATGCCGTTTGGAATCCGCAACCGGCACATATAACTGTGTTGTGTGGGGCCAACATAGAAGAGGCCAAAATAGCGCCAGCGGAAATTATCTTCAGGCTTTGGATATTCGCCCCTGCTGGCCTGTTCCTTGAGCCGGTGATACGCATCCAGCGGATGCTCGGCGCGTTTCCATTTTTCCTGGTCAACCAGCTTTTTACCGTTTGCCAGAGTTGCGTCCTGTGCCTTCAGATGGAGAGCATCAGGACCGCTATGCTCCGTCGCAGGCCTGGCACCTCCGCCGGACAGTTTTCCCGCCTGAATGCCAGAAACGAAACCTTCGAGATATCGCTTCTGATCCGAGGAAAAATCGTTGCTCACATCGTCTCCGGTCAGGCCGCGATATTGGGCGCCTTGTGGCGCGCATACAAAAACTCAAGGACAGCCGTGCGGCAGCGGGCATAGGTGGCGTCATTGACAAGATCGAGCCGCTTGCGTGGGCGCGCCAAAGACACCTCGAGCACCTCGCCTATGGTGGCCGCTGGGCCATTGGTCATCATGACGATGCGATCCGACAGCAGCACAGCCTCATCCACGTCATGTGTGATCATGATCATCGTGCTCTTGAGCTTTGCATGGATGTCCATGATCGAATCCTGCAGATGGGCACGGGTCAGCGCGTCAAGCGCCCCGAAAGGCTCGTCGAGCAGCAGAATCTTGGGTTGCATCGCGAGTGCGCGTGCAATGCCGACGCGCTGCTTCATGCCGCCGGAAATTTCCGAGGGGCGTTTGTCGAGCGCATGGGTCATATGGACCAGTGAAAGATTATGGCGGATCCAGTCATCACGCTCGGCCTTGCTCTTGGTTGAGCCAAAGACCTTGTTCACGGCCAGCGAGACATTCTCGTAAACAGTCAGCCATGGCAGCAGCGAATGGTTCTGGAACACCACGGCGCGATCAGGGCCGGGATTGTTGACTTCGCGATTTTCCAGAAGCACCGCCCCCTGTGTGACAGGTGTCAAACCGGCAATGATGTTGAGGAGTGTGGACTTGCCACAGCCCGAATGGCCAATGATCGAGACATATTCACCGTCGTGGATTGTGAGGTCGATGTCGCGCAACACCTCGGTGGAGGCCGAGCCGCGCTGGAAGCTTTTGTCGATATGATCGAGCTTGAGATAAGGCTTGGTCATGGCTGATCCTTGTGCGCAATTGCCGTTATGACTTGTCCACTCATCGCTTCTGCTTTCGATCAGGTGGCTGCTGTGCCGCGGGTGATGACGTTGCCGAGTGCCGCCACAAGCCTGTCCAGAACGAAGCCAACCAGACCAATGTAGAGCAACGCCACTACGATGTCGGGCAGGCGCGATGAATTCCAGGCATCCCAGATGAAGAAGCCAATACCGACACCACCCGTCAGCATTTCAGCCGCTACAATGGCAAGCCAGGAGAGGCCAACACCAATGCGCAAGCCGGTAAAGATGTATGGTGCTGCGGAGGGCAACATCACCTTGAAAAAGAATTCAATCGAGTTGAGCCGAAGCACTGCCGCGACGTTGCGATAGTCCTGCGGAATATTGCGAATACCGACAGCCGTGTTGATGATAACAGGCCAGACCGCCGTGATGAAAATCACGAAAATGGCCGATGGGTTTGAATCTCGAAACGCGGCAAGAGAAATGGGCAGCCACGCCAAGGGGGGAACAGTGCGCAGCACCTGAAACACGGGATCCAGCCCACGAGTCATCCAGACAGATTGTCCGATAACTGCACCAACAAAAACACCTACGACCGCAGCGATGGCAAAGCCGATCAACACGCGCTGCAAGGACGTCATCACACGCCAGCCGAGGCCAATATCCTGTGAACTCTCCCAATAGAATGGCCGCAGGATCAGATCCTGGGCTTCCTTCCACACCACAGTAGGGGACGGAAGTGACGCACCCGGCCCCGAGAAAGCAATCTGCCACACAAGCAATATCAGGATGACCGTAATCAGCGGCGGGATCATCGTGACCATGGCCCAATTGGTGAAGTGCTTGAGCTTTTGGAGATACTCACGGTTATTCTCAGCGCGCAGAGGCACCACGGTCGCAACTGAAGCAACTGACAGCACCACGACCGCCTCGGAATGCACCGCTTTCAACTTCGCAATGGACATGGAGACAGGTTCCTTCTCATCATTGGATACAGTGCGAAGCTCTCTGCTTTGAGCCAGTTGAAAAGTTACATATCAAGAGCCGTGCCAAATGCAGCCCGCACGAATTTTGGGGCTTGATGGCAGGAAAGAAGCAAATATTGCTCTTTTTATGCATGAAATTGCATTTTGTGCGATGCACAATTTTAAGGCGTTCGCGTAATCCTTAAGCACGGGAACAATGGCTTGCTTCCCGTCTCACCACGAACCGTCCTCTGGAAACCAGACCGGCGCGGCTGAACAACCCACATACAGATCACCCCGTCCATGCCTCGCAATGATTGCGGCCGTATACCCCTCGTGCATGGAAAAATCATGCATCCATTGAGGGTTTTTCAGGGAATGCTACAGCCCCATCGCGCCGCCATCGGCGCGGGGATCGTGATCCGCCAGCACGTGGCCATCAGGGTGCTTCACCAGCATGCCGGCATGTCCGAAGCTGTCCGCGAAAGGCTTTTCATTCACCTCGACTTCATGACCAAGCTTCTCGAGCGCTTTCACGATAGCTGGATCGATGCGGCTTTCTGCTTTCACAGTGGCACGGCTGGCTCCCCACGCCCTGCCGAAGGTGAGACGCGGCGCATGCAATGCTGCCGTCGGTGAATGGCCAAACCGGGCATAGCGCAGAAAGTTCATGCTTGTGAGCTGCGACTGCACTTCCCCGCCCATCGAGCCATAGGAGCAGATTCGCCCGTCATCGAACACGGCCATGGGCGCATGCAAGGTGTGGAAAGGTCGGCGTCCGGGTTTCAGCGCGTTGAGTGAAAGCGGGTCCAGTGACAGCCCAAGACCTCGGTTCTGCATGAGAATTCCGGTGCGCGGCAGCACGACACCTGAACCATACTCCCAGAAAATGGACTGGATCAACGAAACCGCCATGCCGTCCTTGTCGATAGCGCCACACCAGATGGTGTCGCCATCTTCGGGCTGCGGCAAGGGCCAATGCGCCGCCCGGCCCATATCCACCTGGGCCGCTTCGCGTTTGAAGCGTTCCTGCGTCAGGTAATCGGCCGGATTTTGTGTCAGGCGGTCAAACTCTGTCACCACGCGGTCACGGATGCTGTTGGCGCGCTTCACGCTTTCAACAAAGCCATGAAGATGCTCCACGCTGTCCACCCGGAAGGAGCCAAGTGCATCGAAAATCCCCAGCATCAGCAGCGCTGCAAAGCCCTGGCTCGGCGGTTGCGGCATATGGACCGTGCAATCCTTGAGCCGGGCGGAGAGCGGCTCGCGCTCAATGGCACGATAGCGGCTGAGATCGTTGCGGGTAACAGAAAGGCCTGCATGCTCGAAATCAATGGCCATTTCGTGGGCGATATCGCCACGATAAAAATCATCGAGACCAGCATCAGCTAGCTGTTGGAATGTAGCGGCCAGTGCCGGAAGCGTGCGCCTGTGGCCCGCAGTCGGCTGCTTCCCATCAACGAAATAGGTCTCCCTGAAGAATGGAAGATCGAGGATCGCCTTGTCTTCCTTGATGATACAACGCGCTTCCGAAGTCCCAACCGCATGGCCGTCACGGGTGGCGCTGATGGCATGATGCAACAGCATGTCAAGCGGCAGCTTGCCACCCAGCCCCTTGGCCATCTCAAGTGCTCTCTGCCAGCCGCCTATGGTTCCTGGAACTGTCAGCGCTGCATGGGGACCGCGCACGGGAATGGCGTCAAGTTCCAGCTTGCGGTAACGCTCGATGGTGGCGTGTTCGCCTGCAAAACCCACCGCCTCGATGGAACGAACACGGCCTGAAGGTTCACAGATGACCCAGAAGCTGTCTCCACCGATGCCGTTCATGTGCGGATAAACAGCCGCAATGGTGGCCGCGACGGCAACTGTTGCTTCAAGCGCATTGCCGCCAGCAGCGAGAACAGCCTTGCCAGCCTCGCAAGCAGCAGAATGCGGTGCGGCGACGGCGGCTGAGGAAAATGATGGCGTATCCATGGTTATGCAGCGTCCTGTGATTGCAGTGCTTGTTATCCGGGCATAGGCTTTGCTATAGGCAGGGTCTCACATCCACAAGATGGGTGGTAGAGCATGTCGCGAATAAGTGGGATCCGGTTATTCGAAGACGACATGCTCTCAGTATATGGTGTAGAGCACGTTTTTCGAATTTTGATTAATCAATCAAAATGCGACGTGATCTGTGACAGTTTGTCTTTAACGAGCAAGGACGGGACATCCAATGGCTGGCGGAATCAACGGCAGAAACCTCATGACCATTGTGTCCGTCACAATTCTGGTTGGTGCTGAAATTCTGGGTGCGGCACTCGCACTGGGCTGGGCGCTGGGCGGTGTGTTTGAGTTGCCTGAAATTGGTCGTCAGAGCCTGATCGGCTTGCTTCTCGCAGTTGGTCTCTACGCCATGTATAAATTCTTTCGTCATGCGGCAACGGTCGAGCCGATTTTCAACAAGTAAGCCGCCAGTCGATTTCGGTCCTGCCTTGCTGTTTCAGCCAGGCATTCGCCGCGCTGAAGGGGCGTGAGCCGAAAAATCCGCGCCGAGCCGAAAGCGGCGAAGGATGGGCACTCATCAGGATCAGATGGCGTGTGCTGTCAATAAGTGGTGCTTTCTTCTGTGCATCCACACCCCAGAGCAAGAAGACTGTGGCCTTGCTGTTATTGGAGACCAGCTGAATCATCTGATCCGTCAGCCTCTCCCAGCCCAGACCACGGTGACTGCCAGCCTTGGCTGCTGCCACGGTGAGGCAGGTGTTGAGCAACAGCACGCCCTGTCCTGCCCATGCCGCAAGATGACCGTGGGAAGGACGGGGCAAGCCGAGATCACTCTCAAGCTCCTTGAAAATATTGCCCAGCGAGCGGGGAATCGCCACACCGGGACTGACCGAGAAAGCCAGACCATGGGCATCACCGGGGGTCGGATAAGGATCCTGCCCGAGTATCACGACGCGCGTTTCCTCCAGCCTCGTCCAGCGCAGCGCATTCAGGATATCGCCCGGCATGGGTAGAATGCGCTGCCCCGACGCTGCCATGTCATCCAGTCTGGATGCCAGTGCCTGGGCTGAACCATCCTGGAAAAACGGCAGGGCGGCCCAATCACCCGATTGTAACTCCCTGAAGTCGGCGATAGCGGCACCGTACCCCGCTGTCACTTCAGGATGATCCGCCCGTCCACCTTAGCTTGCACCGCACCGATCTTGCGAACATGTGCCATGACCACGCTTGCCATCAATGTGCCGTCTGTCTTGCCGATAAGCGTGCGCCCACGCCCAAGCGCGCCATAGCCATCCCCACCGGTGACCATGAAATCATTGGTGGCAACCTTGTATTTTGCTGCCGGATCGATGCCCTTGCCGCCGATCTGAATGGAGGAAATGCGGTTGCCGACGGCAGCTTTTGTATCAATGACAATCATCATACCGGCGATCTGCGGGAAACGCCCGGCACGATTGTCGATCTGCGAAACACCATTTTCCAGTGCATCCTTGATGTCCTTGCCGGTGACCTCGACCATGGAAGTGGCGTTGCCGAAGGGAAGTTCGGTCAGAATATCGCGCCGCGTAATAGTCGCACCGGCCGGATATTGCTTGTTGCCACGGATGCCGCCGCCATTGGTAATGGCCACATCTGCCCCTGTGGAGATGCGGATGGCATCGGCGATGAGATTGCCCATTGCGGTTTCCTGCGACCGCACGGAGGCCGAACGACTGTCCAGATCGACGGCGGTCACGCCAAGCGCGACATCCAGCTCCCTGGAAAGCTCGCCCTCATAGCGCTTGACGATGGCAAGCGCCTCCGGATCAGGCGTCACAGTGGCGGAATCGATGACGCGGAAGCGCGGCAGCCAGGTCACATTGCGCTTGCCGTCGCGCTCGCCGATGGTGGCGTAGATGTCGATGGCAGTGACGTTTTCGCCTTCTTCGCCCGATTCCACCATGACAGTGCGGCCATCATATATCAGACGCAGATCATGATCGTGGCCGGTCAGCAGCACATCGACTAGGCGCGAGCGGGCGATCTCCAGATCGCGGGTGAAATCGGTGTGCGTCACGGCGACAATAATGTCCGCACCGCCGTCTTTCAGCGCCTTCGATTGCTCGCGCACGGCGGTCATCTCGTCCAGAAACTTGAGGTCTCCCGGGGCTGACATCAGCGGCGTTGTCGCCAATGTCACGCCGAAAATTCCGACCTTTACCGGCCCCATATCCAGAATTTTACGATCTTGATGGTCGGACAGTGGCGCACCGTCTGCGCCGCGCAGATTTGCTGCAAAAGTGGGATATTTTGCCGCCTTGGTCAGCTTGAGGTAATTGTCCTTGCCAGCATCGAATTCATGGTTGCCCGGCACAAAGATATCGGGCGGAGCGATATTCAACAGTTCCACCGTATGCGCCCCCTGATCGAAGCCAGACATCAGCGACGGGGAGAACATATCGCCTGCATGTGCGTAAAGCAGCGGGATGCCCTTGGCGCGCTCGGCGCGTGCGATAGCCGCAAGGCGCGCAAAACCGCCGCGACCTTTCACCTCGGCCATCTTGTAAATGTCATTGACCAGAAGCAACGTGAAAGTGGGTGCCGCGCCCTGTGTAGCTGCCTGTGCCAGTGCCTCCTCAGCCGTGCTGGCCATGATCGTGGTTGCAGCCAGTCCTGCTGCGGCGGCGATGGTGAAGGCTTGACGGCGCGTCAGTTCAGACCGGATCTGCTCGCTCATGGGATTCTCCTGTCGGGGCTGGCAAAGTGTCATTATTATAATGACGCTGTGACAGGGGGCTGTCAAGAGCCTGCGCATGCTGCCACAAAAGCATGTCGCGAATAAGTGGTTACGAGGTTATTCGAAGACGACATGCTGTTAGTATATGGAGTCGATCACGTTTTTCGAATTTTGATTTATCCATCAAAATGCGACGTGATCTGGCGCAATGCTTGCAATGCCCCTAAAAGCGCCAGATGTCCGCATCGCCTGAAACAATCGCCGCCGAACTCGTGACCCTCAGGGATTTTTTGCGCCATGCTGTCAGCCGCTTCAATGCGGCAGGGCTGGTCTATGGGCACGGCACCAGCAATGCCTTTGATGATGCGGCGTTTCTGCTGCTCGAAACACTCAACCTGCCGGTTGATCAGCTTGAGCCCTGGCTTGATGCCCGTTTGCTGCCGGACGAACGGCTGCAACTCGCAGCGATTATCCGAACCCGCGTGACAACGCGCAAGCCCTCGGTTTATCTCACGGGCAAGGCCTATATCCGGGGCGTGCCGTTCTTTGTGGACGAACGCGTCATCGTGCCGCGCTCCTACCTCGGTGAAATGCTGATGGGAGGGCTTTTTGCCGATGATTCAACCGGGCTGATCGAAGACCCCTCCTCAGTGCGGCGTGTGCTGGATCTCTGCACGGGTTCAGGCTGCCTTGCCATCCTCGCCGCAATGCAATTTCCCGATGCCACGGTCGATGCTGTCGAGCTTTCCGCCGATGCCATACAGGTTGCAACGCGGAATATTGCGGATCACGGCATGGAAGATCGCATCCGGTTGATTCAGGGCGATCTGCTCCAGCCCGTCAAGGGCCAGAGCTATGATCTCATCATCGCCAATCCGCCTTATGTGGCGCGTGAGGTGGTAGAGGCTTTTCCGCCGGAATATGCCGCAGAACCACAAATGGCGCATCTGGGCGGGTCGGACGGTCTGGATCTGGTACGCCGCATTCTGGATGGCGCTGCGACCCACCTGTCGCCCAACGGTGGTCTGCTTTGCGAAATTGGCGAGGATCGCCATCTGCTGGAACAGGATTATCCTGCGCTGCCATTTCTCTGGCTCGACACTGCGGAAAGCACTGGCGAGGTCTTCTGGATCAGCCGGAAGGATATGGCTGAATAGTCGCTCGCTCTTTCCTCTCGTGTCTTCGCCTGCTAGAGCCAGACCACAATCGATACGGAGTGTTTGCATGCGAACCGCCAGGGTGAACCGCGAGACAGCCGAGACCACGATCAGTCTCTCGCTCGATCTTGATGGAACAGGCAAGACCGAGATCAACACCGGGATCGGCTTTCTCGATCACATGCTGACACTGCTCGGCCGTCATGCGCTGATTGACATGACCATCACGGCCAAGGGCGATCTGCATGTGGATTTTCACCACACGGCGGAAGATGTCGGCATTGCGCTCGGACAGGCCTTCAGGGAGGCACTGGGCGACAAGAAGGGCATCACGCGCTATGCGGATTGCCTGATGCCCATGGACGAGACCCTGACACGCGTGGCGCTTGATATATCAGGTCGACCGTTTCTGGTATTTCGTACATCTTTCCCGACGCCGAAGATCGGCGAATTTGACACGGAGCTTGTGCGTGAATGGTTTCAGGCCTTCGCCATCAACGCAGGCGTTACCCTGCATGTCGAGACACTTTACGGCGATAACAGCCATCATATTGCCGAAAGCTGCTACAAGGGTCTGGCGCGGGTATTGCGGGAGGCCATATCCTATGATGCACGCGCCAAGGATAGGGTACCTTCCACCAAAGGGACATTGTCAAAGTAACAGTCATGGCGATCTATACCGTTCATATTCCCCCTGATGCCATCACCCCTGACGAGGTGGCCGAGAAGGCTGTCTTTGTGAAAGAAGGCTTTGCTTTCAGCGGCTTTGTGTTCAGCGGCTTCTGGCTGCTGTTCAAGCAGCTCTGGCTTCTGGCCATTGGATATGGGCTGTTGTTTGGCCTGATCGTGGTTGCCTTC
>JANNRX010000279.1:0-12440 GCA_031401875.1 Hyphomicrobiales bacterium
GGGCTGGTGAGCAGCGTTGTTGCGGGCGTTACGGGGCTGAGCACCGGGACAGCGGAAGCAGAGGCGCTAGATCGCCTCATCCGCTCACATCTTGGTGCCCGGCATGTTCTGCTGATGAGCGATATCGAACTCGCAGCACGGGCCGCTTTCCCGCCAGGCAAAGGCATACTGGTTTACGCCGGTACGGGCTCGATTGCCGCCCATTTGTCGCTAGACGGCACGCTTCACACGGTCGGCGGCAAGGGAGTGCTCATCGACGATGCCGGTGGCGGATACTGGATCAGTGTCACGGCACTGCGTGCGATCTTGAGGGCGGAGGACAGGCAATCCGGCGCAGGTTGGGCAACACCACTTGGTCGATTGCTGGCACTGGAACTGGGCGGGAAGGATTGGCCGCTCGTCAGGACACGCTTCTATGGTCTCGACAGGGGAGGCATCGCCATGCTTGCCATCGCAGTGGGTGAAGCAGCAAAGACCGGAGATTCAACGGCACTTGCCGTGCTGGCTGAAGCTGGACACGAACTGGCTCTTCTCGCCCGCGTGCTGGCAAACCGAATCTTGCCCGAAAGCCCGAATGACCATGACATCACCCTTTCAGGGCGCGCTTCCGGCTTGCACAGCATTATTCTGGAAAGCATGCAAAACGCCCTCCCCGGCCTTAAGGTCACACAAAGGCCGATCCAGGCAGCCCAAAAGGCAACAAAATTGGCAAAACGTCTTCACGATTTCGGCACCCCGTGACGAGAAGCGATTGATTTTAGCCGCTTGATCGCTTATGGCGTTTACAGCAATGCACCTATGGCGTTGCTTTCCCCTGTCATGATCATTCGCAAGGATAAGACTTGTCTAAATTTGTCTTCAATAGTTTTACTGACCGTCAAGCTTCGGCAACGGAAGCCAGAAAAGCCCTTCTGGAAAAATTCAAAAACAAGCAAGCACAAGACGATCCCGTGATCGCCGCAAAGAAAGCGGAACGTTCGGTCGTTATCAGGGCCCGCGAGGAGCGTGAAGCGGCCAAGGCTGCGATCCGTGCTGAAGAAGCTGCGCGTCTGGCCGCTATCAAGGCCGAGAAGGAAGCGCAAGCTGCCGCAGAACGTGCCGCCCATGAAGCGCAAGTCGAAGCAGAACGTGCTGCCCGCGAAGCTGCGCGTGCCAATCTCGTGACGCGCGCTATCATGGACCAGATGGACTGGAAGGCACAGCGCCTCGCAGCCCGCAAAAAACGCTGACAACGAATCTGATCGGGCTTGATCCCGATCATCGACAGAACATGGAACCGGTCGCTTTTCTCAAGCAGCCGGTTTTTTTTTATTGGGTCTTGCTCTCACCGTTGTTCGAAGCGTTTTCTGCCAATGAGATAAGCACCTGCCGCCGCCAGTTGAACCACCAGAGCCGCACCAAACACCAGTGGCGTGGCCGGCAGGGACTGAATATCCGTGAACTCCCTGAGCAATCCAAAGATTGCTGGCGCAAAAGCATATGCTGCCTGTGCAAACGCCATGACCAGAGCGAAGGCGCGCGCGGCCTCCTCTTTTGAAAATTCCACCTGTGCAATCAAAGGGGGCATGGATGTCGCATTGCCAAGGCCTAGACCGACAAGGAAGACGCCGAGCAGCAACAGGGGTATGGATGTTCCTGCCGCTGCCAGGAGAGCCACACATCCCAGTGCCTGCACACCATAATTGAGAGCACCGATGATGCGCCGATCCGCAGTGATCGGCATGAACCAGCCGACCAGCGTTCGCCCGAGAATCGCCGCAGCCGTCGCCATTCCCGCCGCAAGGCCCGCAGCTTGTGCGCCAAGAGCGGGCGACAGCAGCGAAAACAGATGCGCGATCAGGCCTATTTGCGCGAAAAGGCCAAGCGCCATGCCGAAGGCAAGTGTCAAAAAGGCCGCGTCACGGCCAAAACTGCCCGCGGATTTCGGCACTTTGGGCACAGGTATTCCAGTTTCCAGCACAGGCGATGCCGCCTCGCCATCCACGTGCAAACCCATGCTTTGGGGTGATCGCCCCAGAACAGACAAAGCCAGCACCGCGATAACGCTTGTCATGACGACGCCAACCCCCAGAGCTGCTGCCGGAAAACCAAAGCGCTCGATCAGAAAGACCCAGAGCGGTGAAAACAGCACGCCGCCGATGCTGGCACCATTGTAGGCGGTCGAAAGTGCCGCCGGGCGTTTCTTGATGAACCACGGCGAGACCATGGCATTGATGCCGGCGGCGCCAAGTGCCACCCATCCCGCACCAGAAAACAGCGTTGCAAGAAAGAGCTGCCACGGTGCCTGCGCCAGCGACCAGCCCAGAATGCCAAGGCTCAAAACAGCCGCCCCGCCAATCGTGACCGCCGCTAATCCGAAGCGCCTGTGCAGACGCGGCAGATTGGCCACCACAAAAGCGCCGATCAGAAAATGCACCGTGACCGCACTGGAGACCAGACCGGCGGACCAGCCGCGCGCATCCTGCACCGTCTTGAGGTAAATCGGCGTCCCATAGAAGCCAACACCCCAGCCGAAAACCGCCACAACAAAGGCCGCCCAGACCACGACCCAGCCAAAATAGCGTTCTGATTTTTGCCCTGACATTGCGACTCCTGCTGAATGACCATGTCGCTCAGTGCGCCGAAAAGATACTGCATTGCTTCGGTCAAGGCCGAAGCTTACTGGCTTGCCGGGTGTTAGAGCATGACGTTGTTAGATGGAGGGCCCATGGCAAGCATTGCCTCGATTGCGGAGGTGGCCGCGCTGATCGGTGATCCGGCACGCGCGTCCATGATGCAGGCGCTGATGGATGGACGTGCCCTGACCGCCGGTGAGCTTGCTGCGTTCGCAGGCGTGACGCCCCAGACAGCAAGCGGCCATCTCGGACAATTGACCTCTGCCGGCTTGCTGAGCGTGCAGCAGCAAGGGCGCCACCGCTATCACAAGCTCGCCTCACCACAGGTTGCCCAATTGCTTGAAAGCCTGATGCTTGTTGCGACGGGCACGCTGAAACCGCGGACCCGGACAGGCCCGCGGGATGAGGCCATGCGGCTGGCCCGGACCTGTTATGATCATATCGCCGGTCGTTTGGGTGTTGCCATGGCCGATGCCATGGAAAGACATGGCTATATCGATGTTCATGATGATGCAGCTTCCATTTCGCCCGAAGGAGAACGGTTTCTGATCACATTGAACATGGGTTTCGATAGCTCTGCCGCAAAACTCCCCATGCCTGGCTTGCCGGAAAAACGCATTCTGCCCTTGTGCAAACTCTGTCTGGACTGGAGCGAACGACGACCGCATCTTTCCGGCAAGCTGGGCGCTGCCCTGTGCAGTCATTTCCTCGATACGGGCTGGATCAGGCGTCGCAGCGCCTCACGCGCGCTGGATATCACACCGACAGGACAACACGCTTTCCGGTCACTCCTGGGGATTGAACTAGGCTAGCAGGCTGTTGAAAAAGGCATTGGACCGTCCGTCATTGCGAGCGCAGCGAAGCAATCCAGCCTTCGGTGGCAGAAAATCACGCAGTTTGACAGGAAAAATACTCTTTTTGATGCCTTGAAAGCTGGATTGCTTCGTCGCTTTGCTCCTCGCAATGACGAGAGAAGCCCTTTTCAACAGCCTACTAGACGTGTCGCCAGCCGACTTTGCGAGGAGCGACCCGACGAAACAATCCAAAATGCTGCAAGCCGGAAGAAAACCCCGATCTGGCTTCGAAACGTCGCCTGGATTGCTTCGCTTTGCTCGCAAAGACGGGGTGCAATGCGTTTTTCAGCAGCCTTCCAGACGGATCACAGCTTCTTTGAAGTGCTTGACAATTCTTTCCCTGTCATAGCTCTGCAACCGCAAGCGTTGTATCTGGGTATAGAGACCTGTGGCGCAAGCTTAACTGTCGCCAAGAGTGCTTTGATTGGATAAGTCTTATCGCATGTCGAAGAACGTACGCATTTCCATCGATGCCATGGGGGGTGACCATGGTCCCTCCGTCATCATACCCGGAGTCGCCGCTGCCCTTGAGAGGCATCCGGATGCGTCCTTCGTGATCTATGGTCAGGAACAGGTTGTCATGCCTGTTCTGAACACATTTCCCAAACTGAAAGAGCGGTCAGTCTTTCATCACTGCGATATCGTGGTGCAGATGGATGACAAGCCGAGTCAGGCCTTGCGCAAGGGGCGCTGGAAATCCTCGATGTGGCTTTCCATTGAAGCCGTGAAGAAGGGAGAGGCCGACGTCTGCGTTTCAGCCGGTAACACTGGCGCGCTCATGGCCATGGCAACCTTCTGCCTGCGGACAATGGCGAATATCGACAGGCCGGCAATCGCCGGGCTCTGGCCGACCCTGCGCGGTGAATCGGTCGTGCTGGATGTGGGCGCCTCAATCGGTGCTGATGCCCAACGGCTGATCGATATTGCAGTCATGGGATCAGCCATGGCGCGCATCGTGTTTGATATTCCAAGCCCCACTGTCGGCCTGCTCAATGTGGGTGTCGAGGAAATCAAGGGCGTCGAGGATGTCAAGGCAGCGGGCAAGATCCTGCGCGAATCAACGGTTCCGGGGCTTACCTATGCAGGCTTCGTGGAGGGGGACGATATCGGCAAAGGCACGGTTGATGTTGTGGTCACCGAGGGTTTCTCGGGAAATATCGCACTGAAAACAGCCGAGGGCACTGCCAAGCAGATCGGTGAATACCTCAAAAGCGCCATGAGCCGCACGCTGATGGCGAAGATTGGCTATCTCTTCGCGCGCCGGGCCTTCGCCGCATTGAAAGAAAAGATGGACCCGCGCAGGGCCAACGGCGGTGTCTTTCTTGGCCTCAATGGCATCGTGATCAAAAGCCATGGCGGCACAGATGCTCTCGGTTTTGCAGCGGCTATCGATATGGGCTATGACATGGTTCTGCATGATCTCCAGTCCAAGATCGCAGAGACACTCGCAGCCTATCACAGAACGCCTTCCATGCCGCAAGCCGTCGCGGAAACAGCAGCGACCGAGGAATAATCGATGTTGCGTTCCATTATCCGTGGCACCGGAAGTGCACTGCCTGCAAATGTCGTCACCAATGCCGATCTTGCGGCGAAGCTCGACACGACCGATGAATGGATCACACAGCGCACCGGCATCCGTCAGCGGCATATTGCCTGCGGATTCGAGGAGTCGACCTCGGTGCTCGCAACACGCGCGGCAGAAGCGGCATTGGCCCACGCCGGATTGAAGGCCGATGACATCGATCTCATCGTGCTTGCCACTGCGACGCCCGATTATACCTTTCCATCGACCGCTACCCAGGTGCAGCATAATCTGGGCATCACAAGGGGTTGCGCCTTCGACCTGCAAGCAGTCTGCTCCGGCTTTGTCTATGCCCTGACTGTCGCCGACAAGATGCTGGTCACGGGCATGCACAAACGAGCATTGGTAATTGGCGCGGAGACCTTCTCCCGCATTCTCGATTGGGAAGACCGGACGACCTGCGTTCTGTTCGGAGATGGTGCGGGCGCGGTGGTGCTCGAAGCGGTACCGGGTACCGGCGCCATGTCCGACCGTGGTGTGCTGACAGCGCATCTTCGATCAGACGGACGTCACCGCGAGAAACTCTATGTCGACGGCGGCCCTTCCTCCACCAAGACTGTCGGCATGCTGCGCATGCAGGGCAAGGAAGTGTTCAAGCATGCCGTCAGCATGATCACCGATGTGATCGAGGCAGCCTATGCCGCGACGGGCATGACATCCGCCGACATCGACTGGTTTGTGCCGCATCAGGCCAACAAGCGTATTATCGACGCGTCAGCCGAAAAACTGAAGATTCCGCCGGAAAAAGTTGTCATTACGGTGGATAAACACGGTAATACTTCGGCTGCATCCATTCCGCTGGCGCTCGATATGGCTGTGAAAGATGGCCGCATCAAGCAAGGCCAGATCGTGTTGCTTGAAGCCATGGGTGGCGGCTTCACCTGGGGCAGTGTGATGGTTCGCTGGTAAGACAAGCGGGCATTGCGCATGCTGCGAAGCTGTCAGAGCCCACTGAACCAGTTGTAGCCGTAGGTCTCCCAATAGCCGCCGGTATATTCGTTGCCAATTTCGATTTCAAAGATGTGCTTGGCGCTCTTGAAGCCAAGTTTGGTGGGAATGCGCAACCGCACCGGAAAGCCATAGATCCGCGGCAGAACCTCGCCGTCGAACCAGAATGTCAGCTGTGTCTGTGGGTGCAGGGCTGAGGCCATGTCGATGCTGGTCGAGTAATTGTCCTCGCAGCGGAAAGTCACGAATTTCGCCGTGATATCAGCACCGATGCGGGCCAGAAAATCCGAGAGCCGCACGCCCTCCCAATGACCAACCGCGCTCCAGCCCTCGATGCAGATGTGACGGGTGATCTGGCTTGTGCGTGGCAGGGCATGCAGATCAGGCAATGTCCATTGATCTGTCTTTTCTGCCATCCCCGCGATTTCAAGACGATAGGCCTCGGCATCCACTTCAGGGGCTTTCTCGCGTCCGTAAAAGGCATTGAACGGGAATGGCCGGGTGATGGCGCTCGCCGGGTATTGCTTCGCCAACCGCTGGGGATTGAACAGCCAGGCCTGTACCCGGTCGTTGAAATTCGACATCTGGTTCAGCACTCTTTGCGCGGAAATGTCATCAACGACTGTGCAGCCTGACAGCATGGTCAGTGTCCCCAGCCCCACGGCATTGCGCAGAAAAAGACGCCGCGTCGGGGGATCGAGTAGACGCGAGGCCTCTTTCAGGATCACGGCCGTATCAGGGTGAGGTCCGCGGCGAAGGTCAGGGACTTCATTCATCGGTTACTCTCCCTCGGGTCAGCGTCCACGCAGCATGGCAAGCAGGCTTCTTGGCACCAGAAACGCCATCGCAACATGAACAAGAGTGAACAGGACGATGAAGGCCATCGCCGCAAAATGCACGATACGGGCATTGTCAAAGCCGCCCATCAGCGCGGTCAGCTCCTGAAGCTGCACGGGCTTCCACATCGCAAGGCCTGAGAGTGTCACAAGCAATCCTGCCAAAAGAACGCTGACATACAGCAGACGCTGTACGGCATTGTATTGCGACAGGTTGTCATGATCGAGCTTGCCGGAAAGGGCCGCCTTTGCATCGGCGATCACGGCGCCCGGATGAAGAGGCAAAAGCTTGCGCCGGAAGCGCCCGGAGATAAAGCCATAGCCGACATACAGCAGGCCGTTGACGACAAGCAGCCACATTGCGGCGAAATGCCAGAGAATGCCTGATGCCAGACCATCGCCAAGCGTGATCGAAGCTGGAAACTTGAAGGGCAGGATCGGGTAAGCGTTGTAGATTTCCCATCCACTCAGGATCATCAACACCATGGCGAAGGCATTGATCCAGTGCGTCAGGCGCACAACAACGGGATGAATGGTGGTCCTGGCGGGAGGCTCGGGACTGGAGTCCACACTCGAACTTGTCACGACACCCTCCCAATCACAGTTTAAAGGATTTCCCGGCCCCTTGAGGGACCGGGAAAGGGATCGTATCAGCCTGGGATCAGAACCGAGTTCACGACATGGATCACACCGTTCGACTGAAGCACATCAGGGATGGTGATGGCAGACTTGCCACCCTTCGCATCCGTGATGGTGAAGCGGCCGCGGCCAGCGGATGTCACCGTCAAGGGCTTGCCCTGAACTGTCGTCAGGCGGGCGCTGCCACCACCGCTGGCGATCCGGCTGGAGAGGTCAGCCGCTGTCAGACGGCCGGACACGACATGATAGGTCAGGATGCCCGTCAGTGTCGCCTTGTTCTCTGGTTTCACCAGCGTTGCAACAGTGCCGGCTGGCAATTTGTTGAAAGCGGCATTGGTTGGTGCAAACACTGTGAAAGGACCGGGGGACATCAAAGTGTCAACCAGGCCAGCAGCCCTGACAGCAGCAACAAGCGTGGTGTGGTCAGCAGAATTGACGGCATTCTGGACGATGTTGCGCGATGGGAACATCGGCGCACCGCCGACCGTTACAACCTGCTCTTGAGCGATGGTTGCAACAGGGACTGCAGCGCCTGTAAGGGCCAGTGCAATCATCAGGGGAGCAAAGGGAAGCTTCACGGCTGTATCCTTTCAAGGGTTCGATAAAGTTTGGGCTCAGATCAAGATCTGGCATGTCTTGCGCCAGTGTCGAGGGCCTTTTTCATTCGGCTCTCTGCACTCAAAACCCACGACCGGCCAAGGCAGATGCAGCTTTTACTTCACAAGATTTTGAGAATTAATTTTTTGTTAAGCCATTAATTTGCCACAAAAAAATCAAGGTAACTGCTCGTCCGGTTTCTTGCCCTTCAGTCCGACCAGCGCCCTTTACCGAATTGCTCGATGAGAAAATCGACGAAAACCCGCACACGGGCAGCCTGTTGCGGCCTGGCAACATGACAGCGCTGATCGGAAACGGCTCCGGCGCATTCTGTTCTGCGAGCACTTCCACAAGCCGTCCCTGAGAGCGGGCCGCAGCAATGATCAGAAGCGGGCATTGTATGGGCGCATTGTGGCACTTGCAGCGCAAAAAGCCGCAATGCCTCCTTCCGATATGATGACGACGCTTGTCGAGAACTCCCTGCCCTGGTCCTTCGGCGATGGCATCGCCCAATATCAGCCGACGGGCTGACGACTCAGGCGTGCCAGGCCGTCACGAGCTGCTTCTGTTCGCCAAGTCCCTCGATGCCGACGCGCATGACATCGCCTGCTTTCAGAAAACGGGGCGGCTTCATGCCGAGGCCAACGCCGGGTGGAGTGCCCGTGGTTATCACGTCGCCCGGTAGCAATTCCATGAATTGCGACATGTAGGAAACGATGTGCTTGATCGAGAAGATCATTGTCTTGGTCGAGCCGCTCTGGACGCGCTCACCATTGAGATCAAGCCACATGCCGAGTTTTTGCACGTCCCTGATTTCGTCCTTGGTAACAAGCCATGGGCCGATGGGACCGAAAGTCGGGCAGCCCTTGCCTTTCATCCACTGGCCGCCGCGCTCGATCTGATATTCCCGCTCGGAAACATCATTGCAAACACAATAGCCCGCGACCACTTCGAGGGCCTCTTTTTGCGAGACATAAGAGGCGCGGCTGCCGATGATAATCGCGATCTCGACTTCCCAGTCCGCCTTTTTCGACCCTTTGGGAAGCATAACCTCGTCATTGGGGCCGACGATGCAGGATGTCGCCTTGTTGAAAAGGATCGGCTCGCTCGGGATAGGCGCACCTGTTTCCGCAGCATGATCTGCGTAATTCAGGCCGACTGCGTAGAAATTCGGTGATTTGTTGACGCATGCGCCCAAACGCGGCTTGCCACGCACAAGCGGCAGCTTCTCAAGCTTGATCTTGGCAAGCTTTGCAAGACCCAGAGGCGAAATGGTCTCGCCCGTGATGTCCGGAACAACAGCAGAAAGATCACGGATTTTACCATCGGCATCAACTATTCCGGGCTTTTCCTTGCCTGGTTTACCCCATCGAACGAGTTTCATTGTTCCCCCCCAAAGTAGGGAACTGTTCTGACAGAGTGAGGCGAACGAGCAACCGTTGATTCGCCTGCAAAGAGTTTTTGTAAGGGAAAGGGCCTGTTTTAGGCAGATTGTGTTGCAACTGGGCAACGACCCGCATCATTATGTCTGTGCGGACACATGAGTCACTTAATAACACTCTCCCCGCCATTGCAGGAGTGTTAGATTTGAAGTTACAGTTTAGATAAGAACAATGTCAATTTTTCGACTTTGCCAAGGCAAAATAAAAATAAAGCTTGAGGAGATAAAAATGATCCGTCTTTCGCGCTCGCGGCTTTTTCTTGCGACAACCACCCTAGCCACTCTGGCTCTGACCTCAACTGCCGCATTTGCTGCGGGCTTCTCAAGCCGCCAGCAGAGTGCAACGGGCCTTGGGTTCGCCTATGCCGGTGCCGGAACAAGCACATTTGGTCTTGGCTCCATGTTCTGGAACCCAGCCAACATCACCAATTTCCAGGGCCGCAACAGCGAATACAACTTCTTCCTGATCTTGCCTGATACCTCTTTGAGGACGACTTCGGCATCCCTCACCAACGGGACGCCCTTCACCGCGCTCGGCATACCGTCCAACAATTCAGGCAATGTGAATCAGGGAACATTCACAACAGCCTCCTACAATTCCTTCCAAATCAATGACCGTTTGTGGGTCGGCCTTCAGACCGGAACGCCATTCGGTAGCCGGACAAAATCTGATGCAGGTTTTGCCGGTTCTGTAACCGGCACATCATCGATCGTGCGCGGCATCGCCATTACCCCGACCCTTGGCTTCAAAGCGACCGAATGGCTTTCCTTCGGCGGTGGTGTCACATTCCAGCAGCTTTCGGTTGACCTGAAGGGTGGCGACAATCGTTTGCTGCCTGCCGCTGCCGGTGTTCCTGCGGCAGCACGTGGTAACTTTGTTGCTGCACTCTCTCCCAACCGCATCAAGGGTGACGCGTACGGCATTGGCTGGACCGCTGGTGTCACGATCAAGCCTTTCCAGGGTACAGAAATCGGCCTTGGGTTCCGCTCGCACATCAAGCACAAGCTTGAAGGCGAGATTGATTTTGCACTGCCGACTGGCATCAATTCAACCCTCATTCAGTCCAACGTCAATCTTCCTGAGATTGCTACCTTTGGTATCAGCCAGAAGCTGACTGACAAATTTACCGTTACCGGCACAGTGCAATGGACGAACTGGAGCCGCATCAATGTTGCTCCTGTCACCAGCCGCGTAACAGGCGCACCTGTTACCGGACTTGGCTTCCGCTACCGGGATGAATATTTCTACGCGATCGGCGCTCAGTACCAGTATAATGATCAGTTGAAGCTCCGTGCCGGTGCCGCCTACGAAATCTCCCCTATCACGGATGAGACACGCGGTTCGCGCCTGCTCGACAATGACCGCGTCTGGCTTTCGGCTGGTATCGGCTACAAGTGGAATGAGCAGCTCGAATTCGATATTGGGTACAGCCATATTTTCCTGAGAAACGGCAATGTGAACATTGTTGGAGCAGGCAATCCGCTCAATCCTGCAGGAAATCCTGCCTTCACGGCTTTCAATTACTCTGGAACGACCAAAGGCAGTGTCGATATCATCTCCTTCTCGCTCAAGTATCGGTTTGACACCCCTGCCCCATTGGCAGCGGCTGTTGTGAAGCCTGTCGTCAAGAAATTCTGATCCACTGATCATTTGACCTCAATAAAAAAAGCCAGGCAAACGCCTGGCTTTTTTTTGTCTGAGCTCCACCGATGAAAGTGAACCGAAAGAGAAAGGCAATCAAACCGATTTTTTAAGTGCTGCAAGAACCGCAAATGGGCTTTGGGGTTTTTCGCTCTCATCCGCTACGGCAAGCATCGCATCAGGTTTGCGGGGAAAAGGATCGAGAGCCATCGCCACAAATTCCACAGCAAGAGCGCCAAGATCAATAACGCCGCCGACAAGAGGCTCTGGCGGATCTTCGTCTTCGAGCGTCCGCTCCACTTCCTGCTTGGTAGGCGTGGAGAGTTTCTCCTCATCGAGATAACGAAGATCAACAATTTCCAGGACTTGGGCCTGAAACGGCTCCATTGACACAACGCAAAGCTGTTCCAGATCAGCACTGACGCGTCCCTTCACACTCACGCTACCGTTGCGCGAGGGGACCACCAGGAAATGCGCTTCCAGCCGGGAGAGTGCCGGAATGCCAATATCCAGGGCAATCTTTTCCAACACCTCTGCGGAGGCCTTGAGAACAACATTTTGACCCGTGCGTGGCACGGACGCCACTTTGAGCAGATGCTTGAAAGGATGGGGTGAGCCAATCATCAATCACTGCCCCTTCAGCGGCGCGGCACCACCGTTGAGAAAACGGTCGAACTCCGTCGCATCATACTGAGTCGACAGCTTTCGCACGTATTGTGCGAGCAAGGCGGCCAGCGCTGGCTCATCGGGTCTGTCGAGCACATTGCGGCAGAGTGCCTTCTCAAGCGCCGTTGCCTCGCTATCCTGCGCAAGGGCTGTATCATAGGCTTGCGCTCGGCCATAAAAAGCCTGTCCGAGCTTTTTCACCTTCTTAGGCACAGACACATCACCAAAGCCGATTTCCCGCATGGCGGAATCAAGATCAGCAAAAAACCGGTCAACCAGTTCCTGTGCAAGGGAATCGGCTGGCTTCGGCAGGTTTCGCAATCGGCGCAAAACCAATGCGAGATGCAAGGCAAGCGCTTCAAATCGCCCCATAACGGTATCAGGAACCCCCATGCTCGTGTAAAGTTCGGGCGCACGCGCTGTGGTCACGATATCGCCGTAAACCCGCTCCACCGAGGCGACGGGCCTGGAGCGAGAAAAAAGAGAAAGTATCATAATCTTTCAATCCAGCCTGGTTACACTGCAACTGCTTGAGGGAGAGCAGTTGCGCAATCTGCAATGGCAAGCTAGGCAACTTGTCGGTGCAGGCACTATATAGGCAATTCCCTGCGGTTCTCATA
>JANNRX010000280.1:0-2741 GCA_031401875.1 Hyphomicrobiales bacterium
GCCGCAACGGCCGTTTTTGAGCCCCCAAGCGCCTTGGCGAGTGCCGTGACATCCGGAACCACGCCGTGATGCTCGAAGGCGAAGAACCTTCCGGAGCGCCCCATACCGCATTGCACTTCATCGGCAATCCACAGTACGCCATGCTTGTCGCAGAGCGCCCTAAGGCCCTGCCAGAACGCCGTCGGGGCCTGGTTGATGCCCCCGCCGCCCTGGATCGTCTCCAGCACGATGGTGCCGATGCTCTTGTCCGTTTCAAAAGCCTGCCGGATGGCATTGAGATCACCGAAGGGAACTTTTTTCACGTTGGTTGCGAGCTGGAATTGCGACCGGTAAAGCGGGCCGTCTGTCACCGCGAGCACGCCTTTGGTTTTGCCATGGAAGGAATTCTCGGCGTAGAGGATCGTCGCTTTCGTAGGGCCTTGCGCCTGTTCGCAGATCTTCAGCGCCGCCTCCATGGCCTCCGATCCCGACGAGCCGAGGAACACCATGTCAAGATCGCCGGGCGCGATGGCCGCGAGATTATGCGCCAGTGCAGAAGCATATTGCGACATGAAGGCCATGCAGATGTCGTGACGGTTTTCCTCCTCGAACTTGCGGCGGGCTGCCACAATGCGCGGGTGATTGTGACCGAAAGCGACCGAGCCGAAGCCACCAAAGAAATCAAGAATCTTGCGGCCCTTCTGATCGATGTAGAACGCACCTTCTGCACTCTGGATCAGCACTTTGTCGAAGCCGAGGAGACGCAGAAAATGCAATTGCCCTGGATTGAGATGCGCCATTGTCAGCTTGCGGACCTGTTCAAGGTCCAGCGCCTTGGCGTCTTCCAGCGACAGCAGTTTGGGCTTCATGGCATTATCAGAATGGGCAATGGCGGCTGACATGGATAATCCCTCTCAAACAGCGTGAACAGTGGTCGCGGAACTGATTGAAAGCCCTGCGCGGTATTCGCGATAGGCGGCCTTCAGCATGTCCTCGTCGCGGTGTAGCGGCTTCCAGCCAAGGTCGCGGCTGAGGGCTGACGTATCGAGAATGCAGGTCTCGTCGGCGATCAGATATTGCTCCGGGTCCATGATTGGCAGGTTCAGCGCATCAAGCGCAGTCAGCGTCATTTTCACGAGCGGCGCTGGTGTTGGCACCAGAAACGAACGGCTGCCTGCTTCCTTGATGAGATCACCCAGCAGCGTGCGGATCGGCGGGGGAGCATCGGACCCGAGATTGTATTCCTTGTTCGGAAAGCCCCCGCGCCAGGCCGCCTGAGCGGCAGAGGCACAATCAAAAACGGAGATGAACTGGTACGGGTTTTTGCCCGAACCAATCATGGGAACTGGCAGGTTCATGTCGATCAGTTTGAACAGTTTGACAAGAATACCCAGTCGACCCGGACCGATGATCAGCCGAGGCCGGAAGAGGGTGATCCTGAAGCCCTTGGCGCGCCATTTCTGGCAAAGTTCCTCTGTCGCCAGTTTGGACTTGCCGTATTCGCCGAGTGGCTCCTTGCGGGCGCTCTCAGGCTTAGGGATATCATGCGTATGACCGTAGATCATGTCAGTCGTGAATTGCACGAGCCGGTGGCAACCCGTCTGATCCATGCGGTCGAGAAGGTTTTCCACGCCGTGAAAATTCACCGGCCAGAAGAAATCATGGCGCTCGGCCCGCGTGACGATGGGCGACAGCATCTTGGCCGCCATGTTGTAGACCACATCGTCCGGCGTCAGATCGAGAGCATCGAGCGACGCCCTGTCGCGCACATCGATTTGAACAAAGCGCAGCTTCATGCTTTCGGGCAGATGCAGGCGCTGGATATCAGCCGCCACCACATCCTGGCCCGCAGCAATCAGATCAGCAGCAAGCTGTCGCCCTACAAATCCGTCACCGCCGATAATGAAATGCCGCATGGGATTCTCTCAACTTAGCGAAATGAAAACTGTGCCCGCGCAGATCAGCACGATGCCAGCGATGCGCGCCGGACCGACATCTTCTCCGAAAATGAAGAATGCATAGGCGGCAACGATGACGTAGGCGAGACTAAGGAATGGATAGGCGAACGAGAGCTGCACCCGCGACAACACCGCAAGATGGGAAGCCATGCTGATGACAAACACGCTTAGCCCAGCAAAAACCCAAGGGTTGAAAACCACGGAGAAAACGGTTCCAACAAGACCATTCACCGATGCGTTGAGGGGTCCAAGCGTCAACATGCCCTTCTTGAGCATGATCTGCGCCGCTGCATTGGTGATGACCGTGAACAGGATCATCACGATGGAAAGTGTCTTTGGTGTCATGGAGCCCGCCGTCAGCCTGTTCACCAAACCAGCGCATTTGCCCCGCACTGCTTCGATGGGTGCAAACATACAACTTTGGCGTCTTGCGGCCAACCGGAGCCTGCTGTCAGCGTTAGCAAATTGAGTGCATGTGTTCGCAAGGGGCATTGGCTTTGTCTGGTACCTGATCCAATGATTGGATGCGTGCAGGGAGCGAAGCAGTGTCGGAATATCTGGGCCTTGATGTGGGCGGCAGCGCCACGCGCTGGCACCTCCACGCGGATCAGAACCGCGAGGGCCACGTCAATGGCTTCTCTGGCCATGTTTCGAAACCTGAGGTGCTGGCACAGGCGGAACGCGCATTGGCAGGAATCGCCCAGGCAACCGGGCTGGTGAGTAGCGTTGTAGCGGGCGTCACGGGCCTCAGCGCCGGGACAGCGGAAGCAGAGGCGCTGGATCGCCTCATCCGCTCACATCTTG
>JANNRX010000281.1:0-3275 GCA_031401875.1 Hyphomicrobiales bacterium
GACATATCCTCCATCGCCATGAATTCCTTGCGCTGGCCAAACACGGCCTTGCGCTGGTCATTCACAACATCATCGTATTTCAGGATGTTCTTGCGAATATCGAAGTTGCGGGCTTCAACTTTCTTCTGGGCAGTTTCCAGCGCCTTGTTGACCCATGGATGGGCGATAGCCTCGCCTTCCTGAAGCCCGAGTTTCTGCAGCATGGAATCCATGCGCTCGGAACCAAAGATGCGCATCAGGTCATCATCCAGCGACAGGAAGAAGCGGCTGCGGCCCGGGTCACCCTGACGACCACCACGACCTCTGAGCTGGTTGTCGATACGGCGGCTTTCGTGGCGCTCGGTGCCGACGATATAAAGCCCGCCGGGATAGCTTTTCGTCACAGCGGCCTTTTTCGCCGTCGCAGGCGTGAGCTCGACTGTTTCACCGGCGTTGAGCACGATCTGGCGGAAGCGTTCCACTTCCTCGCGGATTTCCGCAATCTTGGCATCGCGGGCGTCGGGATCATTGATGCCGATGGTTTCCACCTTGATGCGCATGTCGACGTTGCCGCCAAGTTTGATATCCGTGCCGCGCCCCGCCATATTGGTGGCAATGGTGATGGCACCGGGAACACCGGCTTCCGCCACCACGAGGGCTTCCTGCTCATGGAAGCGGGCATTCAGCACCGCGAACTGACGCGCGCTCTTGCCGGAACGGGCGGCGGCATAGAGCTGGTCCAGCGCATCGGGTTTTTCAAAGTCGATCTGCTTGAAACCGGCTTCCCGCAGACGTTCCGCAAAAAGCTCGGACTTTTCGATGGATGCCGTGCCGACCAGCACCGGCTGCATGCGATCCGATGATTTGGCGATCTCCTTGATGATGGCCGCAATCTTCTCGTTCTCGCTGCGGTAGACCTCGTCATCATCATCGACGCGCGCCACGGGGACATTGGTGGGAATCTCCACCACTTCCAGATTGTAGATCTGGTGGAATTCATCCGCTTCGGTTGCCGCTGTTCCGGTCATCCCGGCAAGCTTTTCGTAGAGGCGGAAATAATTCTGGAAGGTGATCGAGGCAAGCGTGGCGTTTTCCGGCTGGATCGGCACGCGCTCCTTGGCTTCAAGCGCCTGATGCAGCCCTTCCGAATAGCGTCGCCCCGGCATCATGCGACCGGAGAATTCATCGATGATGATCACTTCATCGGTGGCATTATCAGGGTTATGCCGGACGATGTAATCCTTGTCCTTGTTGAACAATGTGTGGGCGCGCAAGCCTTGATTCACATGGTGCACGATGGTGGCGTTATGCGCATCATACAACGTGCCTTCCTTGATGATCTGGGCTTCCATCAGCAGTTGTTCGATATGCTCCGTGCCATCTTCGGTGAGCGAGACCTGGCGCTGCTTGAGATCGACCTCGTAATCTGTCGGGATCAACTTGGGCAGCACATTGTCGATCGCTATGTAGAGATCGGATTTATCATCCGTCGGCCCCGAGATGATCAGCGGCGTGCGCGCCTCATCCACGAGGATCGAGTCAACCTCGTCGACGATGGCATAGGCATGGCCGCGCTGCACCATCTGGCCGAACTCGTATTTCATGTTGTCGCGCAGATAATCGAAGCCGTATTCGTTGTTGGTGCCGTAGGTGATGTCGCAGGCATAGGCCTCGCGGCGCTGGTCATCATCAAGACCATGCACGATGACGCCCACGTTCATGCCGAGAAAGTTATAGACCTGCCCCATCCATTCGGAATCGCGGCGTGCCAGATAATCATTCACCGTCACCACATGCACGCCCCGACCGTTGAGCGCGTTCAGGTACACGGCGGCGGTGGCGACCAGCGTCTTGCCTTCACCGGTCTTCATTTCAGCGATGCCGCGCTCATGCAGCACCATGCCGCCAACCATCTGCACATCGAAATGGCGCTGGCCAAGCGAGCGTTTGGCCGCCTCCCGCACCGTGGCAAAAGCAGGCACGAGGATATCATCCAGCGTCTTGCCTTCGGCAAGTTGCGCCTTGAACATCGCCGTACGTGCCCGCAGGTCATCGTCGCTCAGCGCCTCCAGCTCTTTCTCCAGTGCGTTGATGGCCTCCACCTTGGGGCGGTATCCCTTGACGCGCCGATCATTGGCGGAGCCGAACAGTTTCTTGGCAATGGCGCCGAGCATGAGCAGAAATACCTTTGTCGAGACGCCGTTTGAACAACGTCGATGAAGTGATCACGGGGATGTGGTCGCAAAATCAGTCGCAGTGGACATAGGAAGGCCACTCCGGGGTTGTCAATGACATGCGCTTTTGGGAAGACATACAAGAGCTTTTTCTTTGCAGGAGTGGCCGATTCGAAACGCCGCTGTTGTTCTCTTGGGAGTATTCCGATGTCCTTGCGCCGCTTGACGCTGCTTTCCTCCGCCATTGCCTTCAGTCTGGCGTTTGCACAGCCGGTTTTCGCCCAAACCGCGACAATTGTCGCGAAAGTCGATGGTATCATCATCTCCGAGGAGGATGTGAAGATCGCGCTGGATGAGCTCAATGCCGGTCTTCCCCAGCAATTGGGGCCGGCCGAGCGCCGCCAATATGCGATTGACTACCTGATCGACCTTAAAATTGTCGCCAGTGCTGCCACAAAAGAAAAAATCGCCGACACGGCCGATTTCAAGAAGCGCTTCGAGCAGACGCGCGAGCGCCTGCTGATGGAAAGCCTGCTGACCCGCGAAGGCGACAAGGGCACCACGGACGAGGCCATGAAGAAATTCTATGACGAAACTGTAAAAACCCTGAAAGGCGGGCAGGAGGTCAAGGCCCGCCACATCCTCGTTGAAAAGGAAGAAGAGGCGAAGGCCGCGCTGGAGCGCCTCAAGAAGGGCGAGGATTTCGCCAAGCTCGCCGGTGAACTCTCGAAGGACCCCGGTTCGGGCAAGGAGGGCGGCGATCTCGGCTGGTTCGAGAAAGAGCGCATGGTGCCCGAATTCGCCGAAGCCGCCTTCAAGCTGGACAAGGGCGGCGTTTCCGAGATCGTGAAAACCCAGTTCGGCTTCCACATCATCAAGGTCGACGACAAGCGCGACAAGGCTCCACCTCCCTTCGACGACGTGAAGGACCAGCTCAAGCGGTATCTGATGCAGAAAGCACAGCAGGATTTCGTGCTGAAACTGCGGGAGGGTGCGAAGATCGAGCGGGTGGAGGCGGCGGTGCCGACTGCGGGTGCACCTGCTGCGCCTGAGAAGAAGTGAGCAAAACGGGGACTGCTTCCGCTTTCTGGAGCGAAGCATTGCGCAGTGAAAGAAACCGGT
>JANNRX010000282.1:0-10021 GCA_031401875.1 Hyphomicrobiales bacterium
TTTGAGGGCAGCGCGGTTAAAATGGCCCATTGTTTCGCGCTTCTGTCTCGCAAACCGGACGGTTTGCTTCACCAGAACCGCTTCACACTGAACCATTTTTCCTCGCGTCCACCATCTGTTCCTAACTGACGACAGGCCCTAGTTGCGTGGAAGCAGCCGTTCGAAATAATCGAGTTCGAGTCGCGGGCGCTCCTGCTCTCCAAGCTTGCGGCGCAACTCCTCCAGAACGCGCCGTGCCCGTTCACCCACGGTTCCGCCTTCGTGGCCCTGGACGCGCATCCTGGTATTTTCGCCAAGACTGCGGCTGCGGGTGTCACGTCCAAGCGGATCATTGGACTGGTTGTTGCTGTTGGCCCGTGGCTGGCCTGGCCTGTTGGGATCATCCCCGCCTGGTCCACCCTCTGCCTGTTCGGTGCCATCACCGCCTTGCTGCTGCATCTGTTGGGCCATGCCTTGCATGCCGCGGCGCAGACCCTCCAGCGCCTTGCCCTGGCTATCGACGGCGCGGCCTTCCTGGCCCCGGCCAAGTTGTCCTTCGGCATCCCTCATGGCGTTTCCGGCATCCCCGAAACCACGCTCGCCATCCATGCCAAGCTCGCCCATTCGCCTTTGCAGCCGATCAAGCTGTTGCCGCAGACGCTCCTGACGTTGTTGCAGGCTTTGCCCTTGCCCCTGTCCTTCGCCCTGGCCCTCACCGCCCTCAGCCTGTTCCTGTTCGCCGCCTTCACCCTGCTCCTGACCGCCGGGCTGCTGGCCGCGTTGACCTTGCTGGCCACGTTGACCTTGCTGCCCGCGCTGGCCGGGTTGGGCTCCCTGTCGGTTCTGCTGCCAGTTATCGCGGCCTTCACGGCGTCGACGGTCCTGGCCTTCGCGATAGGTGCGGTCGCGCAATTCCTGTTGCTCACGGGTCAGTTGATCGAGCTCGTTCATGGCTTCATTCATGCCACGCTGGCGTTCACCCATCTGGCCCTGTCCACGCTGGGCCTGAAGATTTTTCATCGCTTCATTGAGCTGGCGCAAAAGCTCCTGGGCTTCAGCGTGGCGACCCTCACGGGACAGCCGCTCGATCTCTTCGAGCATCTTCTGCATGTCGTTGCGGTTGAGAGAACGCTGATTTTCCTGGTTCTGCTGCTGCTCGGCAAAGCGACCCTCGCGCTGGGCGCGCTCGGCGAATTCGCGCATGAAGCGGTCCATTGCCCGGCGCAGTTCCTCTGTCAGGCGCTTGATTTCATCGGCATCAGCATTGCGATCAAGGGCCTGCTTCAGGCGCTCCTGAGCTTCGCGTAAGGCCTTTTCGGCTTCGCTCAGGCCATCCCCCTCGATTTCGAGTGCCATGGTCCAGAGCCAGTCGGCAACCTCCAGAAGCTTGGCATCGGTTCGCGCGGCCTTGAGGCGCTTTGAAGCGAGGTGCAATCCCATATAGGCACCGGCCTGTTTGGCAAGAAAACGCTCGGGCTCGATCAACAGGGCATCAAGTGCAATCTGCACGCGGTTCTTGCGGTCCGGGTCCATCACCAGATTGCGGCGTTCCTCCACGAGGGATTTGGCCAGCGGATTGGAAAATATCTTTTGCGGCAGCGTTACCTCGCGGCTTTCGCTCTCGGCTTTCTGACCCAGATCATCCGCGGCATGCAATTTCAGCATCACCCGTGCGCCTGCCCAGGGATGCTCTCCCAGCGTGATGGAGGTTTCGGCCTCCGCTTCCTGCTGGCTGCCATAGGGCAGAGTGAGGGCAGCATTCGGCGCGGGCACAAGCGTGCGCCTTGGTGCTTCACCGCTCTTCTGGATCTGCGAAAAGCGCGCCTCGGCTTCTTTCACGCCGTAATCATCCTTGACGCCGTAAAGGAGGCGCAAGCCGTCGCGGGTGTCAGTCGGCCTCACCTCGACGAGCGTGATCGAGGGAGCAAGGTCCGGAATGGAGCTGAGTACGAAACGGCCCAGCAACTCCTTGCCTCGGCGAATGATCGCCTCGCCATCACTCGCAAGCGTGAAACGCTTCTCAAGCGGTGCACCCGGTATGGCGGCGGCAGCCTCCGCGGGTTGCAACCCTCCCGAAACCTCGACAGTTACGCCATCAATGGGCGTCGCCCGGATAACCAGAATTGCTCCCACAGGAGAGGCTGCTGTTTTGACGCCATCACTTGCGCCTTCGGGCTGTTGGCTGCGTACCAGAAATTGCGGTGGCCGACCTGTGTAGGTTGGAGGATCAAGCCAGACATCAAGCCTTGGCGGTGGCGGCGGCACGGGAGGATCAAACCATTCAAACGCCGCACCAACACGCCCGGTGATATCGGGACCAGCAACAAACAATCCGGCCAGTGCCAGCAGAAGCGGCGCGAATCGCAACGCGCCTGGGTCTTTACGGCGCAGGGCAGGATCAGGAACAGGGGTCTTGAGGCGCTCGATGGTCGCCATGGCGCGTTTCTGGTGCAAAGCCCAGAGGGCGCGCGATTCCGGCGTGTCGCTTGAGCCCAGCGTATCTGTCGCGGTCTCGACCGGCCTGTGCGCAACGCCGGATTCACGGTCGAGGCGCGCCCGAGCCTCCTCGGTATTCACCCGGCGAAGAGCCAGAAAGCCACGCAAAGACAGGATAAAAGCGAGAAAAAACGCAATAGTACCGCCAATTCTCAGCGGGCGTGGTGCATCGACCCAGAGTCCGAACCATGAAACGGCAAGGAAGAGCGCAACAATGGACGCCGGAGGTACCAGCAGTGGCCAGATGCGTTCCCAGAGAATCACATTCCCTGCGCGGGCAACCTTCCGGGCCAGCTTTTCCACCGGCGTGGCCTGCTGGGCAGACCGGTTCATTTCCACCATGCCTTGCTCCAATAACTCGATATCCTAGCCTAACATGCATTCCTGGTTACGCCAGCCCCTTGAAGAGCCGGATGAACAGGTCGCGCAAAAGTGTACGCCTTGCATAAAAAATAGACACCGCAATGAGAACACCATCAGGGATATCTGTGGTGGGAAGATGGCGGATCACCAGCCAGGCGGATGGTCCTGATGAATGAGAGCCTCATAGCTCTGTCTTGGGCGCGTGATCGCGAATTGATCGCCCTTGACAATAACCTCCGCCACGAGCGGCCTGAGATTGTAGGTTGAGGCCATCGAGGCGCCATAAGCACCTGCCGTCATGAAGGCCACGAGATCGCCGGGACGTATCTCTGTCAGTGGCCTGTCCTGTGTAAAGGTATCTCCGCTTTCGCAAATCGGGCCAACGACATCGTAGGGAATAAGACGTTCGCCAGCCGCAGGTTCCCGGACGGGCCATATCTCGTGATAGGCCTCATACATCGCAGGCCGCACGAGATCGTTCATCGCGGCATCGACCACGAGGAACTGCTTGTTCTGCCTTGGATTGAGATAAAGTGCCTTTGTTACCAGAATGCCGGCATTTCCCACAATAAGGCGGCCGGGCTCAAAGCCCAGCTCGACATCCAGGCCGCTTGTCTCTTTCGCCACCATATCCGCATAAGCCGTGATGAGATCCGGCCCATGATCGAAATCTTTGGGGATGCGATAGGGAATGCCGAGCCCGCCGCCCAGATCAAGCCGCTCCACGGCAAGACCCGTGCTGCGGATCAGGCCCGTCACCTGCCGCATGCGGCGGAAGGCCGCTTCAAGCTGGTCCAGCTCCTCGATCAGGCTGCCGATATGCACGGCCAGCCCCTTGATGGCGATGCCGGGCATATTGGCTGCCCGCGCGTAAAGCCGTTCGGCCTCCTCAAAGGAAACACCGAACTTGTTGTCGGCGGAGCCGGTGGTGATCTTGGCATTGCCACCGTCAGCAACATCTGGATTGACACGGAAAACCGCTGCTTGCCGTCGGCCTTTTTGGACAGCGACACGGTTCAGCAGCTCCAGCTCACCCTCCGTTTCGATGTTGACCTGATAAAGACCGACATCAACGGCATGGGCCAGTTCCGCTTCGGTCTTGCCAACGCCGGAGAACACGATCTTTGCTGCCGGAATGCCCGCGCGCATGGCTTTGCGGATTTCACCTTCCGATACCACATCCGCGCCCGAGCCCAGTTTTGCCAGCGTCTCAAGAACACCGATATTGCTGTTGGCTTTCATGGCATAGAAAACATGCGCCTTGCTTTGGCCGCCTGCTGCCCGCGCCATCTCACTGGCATAAATCGTGTAATGGCGCGTGATTGTCGCCGTGGAATAGATATAGACCGGCGTTCCTGCGGCTTGTGCGATATCAGCAATCGCAACATCCTCGGCATGCAGGATGCCATCACGATAATGAAAATGATGCATGTGAGGCCGTTTGATGCGGTGTGGGCGGCCTGTCGAAGCTTGTTCAATCAATCTTCGGCAGGCGAGGTGAAGGATGCCGGAGGGATGTCAAACACTCTCAACAGTGAGAGGACGCCGCGTCACTCCAGCAACGGATCGAGGATGAAGCTGCGTTTGGGGGGAATGATGCCCGGCGGGCGGCGGCGGCCACCGGTCAGGGACGGCGTGGCATTGTCTTGTGGTCCGGGATCACTGAAGGTTGGATCCGAAGGCGGACGGGCGATGGATTCGCCGCGTGATGGCTCGATATCCGCCTCGACATCAACAGTACCCTTGTTGGCATCCTGGCTTTGCAAGCTCTCGCGCACAGAAGCCTGGGGCTGATTACCCCTTAGCTGGTTGTTGCCACCGGCACGCCTTGCGAATTCCTGGCCTTGCGCCGTATTCAGCGGCGGCTCCAATGGTCCGCGGCGGCCGCAAGCAGCCACGCCGGCCAAAAGTCCGGTTGCGAGAAGGGTCATGGCAAATCGGCGACGATCCACGAGTGTCTCTTTCCAATGTCAGGCCCGTCGTGCACCAAAACCGGCGTCTCGACAAGATCAGGATGATTATTTGGTAACGCAAAGTCCTTTCGGCGGGCTTACTTCAGGTTATTTGCCTGCCCAAGGGGTCTGATTATCCAAGCCTCTTCTGATTATCCAAGCCTCTTCTGCTTATCCAGCCTCTTCAGCCATGCCTTGGCCTGTCGGCGCACATTGGCGGGGGCTGTGCCACCATAGCTTGTGCGGCTTCTGACTGATTTTTCCACGCCAAGAACTGCAAAAACCTCCGGAGTGATGCCCTGATGCACCGATTGCATCTCGGCAATGTTCAATTTCTCGAGGCCGACGCTCCTGGCAGAGGCAAGGCCAACGATACGCGCCGTGACATGATGCGCTTCGCGAAACGGCATTTTTTGTGTCCTCACCAGCCAATCTGCCAGATCGGTCGCGGTGGCATAGCCCGCACCTGCTGCGGTTTTCATGCGTCTTGCATCCGGTTCCATGTCCCGGATCATGCCGGCCATTGCGGCGATCACAAGGCTGAGGTTGGTCAGCGCATCAAATGTCGGCTCCTTGTCCTCCTGCATATCCTTGGAATAGGTGAGGGGCAGGCCTTTCATGGTGATCATGAGCGCGGCGAGTGCGCCGATGATGCGCCCCGCCTTGCCGCGCACCAGCTCCGCCGCATCCGGATTGCGCTTTTGCGGCATGATGGAGGACCCGGTCGAAAACGCGTCGGAGAGCCGCACGAAGCCAAACTGCACGGTTGTCCAGAGCACAATTTCCTCGGCCAGGCGCGACAGATGCACCGCTGTGATCGAGGCTGTGGCCAGCACCTCAAGCGCAAAATCGCGGTCCGCAACGCTGTCCAGCGAATTTGCCGTGGGACGATCAAACCCGAGCGCTGCGGCTGTCATCGCCCGGTCGATTGGAAAGGACGTGCCACACAGCGCCGCCGCACCCAGCGGGCATTCGTTCATGCGCTTGCGGGCGTCACCCAGGCGCGAGCGATCCCTGGCCAGCATTTCCACATAGGCCAGCATGTGATGGCCGAAGGTGGTCGGTTGCGCTGACTGGAGATGCGTGAACCCCGGCATAACCGTCGCTGCATGCGCCTCCGCTTTCTCCGCCATGGCTTTTTGCAGATCGGCAAGCTGGCCATCCAGCTCATCCACCGTATCGCGCACCCAGAGACGGAAATCGAGCGCGACCTGATCATTGCGTGAACGCGCCGTATGCAGGCGCCCGGCCGCCTCGCCGATGATATCCTTGAGGCGCGCTTCGATATTCATGTGGATGTCTTCAAGCGAGCGCGAAAACGTGAACGTCTGTGATTCGATTTCCGATGCGATCTGATCCAGACCATTCCTGATCGACGTGACATCGGCCATGGAGAGGATGCCTGTTGCGCCCAGCATATCCGCATGGGCTTTCGAGCCCCGGATATCCTGACGCCACATCCTCTTGTCAAAATCGATGGAAGCGTTGATCTCTTCCATAATGGCGGCTGGTCCGGATTCGAATCGCCCCCCCCACATCTTGTTGCTCATGTTTTGCCTTTATGAGGATTGATCAGCCAATGAACCGCATTGCCGCTTTTGCCCTGCTGACCGTTGTTTCCCTTGGCCTATACGGGATGTCCCATGGTACAGGCAATGCACAAGAGCAGAGCTGTGCCGCCGCCAAACCGCTGGCGGCAACCCTGAAACCCTTCGCCAAGGGCGAACTTGCGGGTGTGCTGACGCCTGAGACCCCCAAGGCGCTGCCAAATCTCGCTTTCCTCTCGCCGGAAGGCAAGCCGATGACGCTTTCGGACCTGCGCGGCAAGACGGTGCTGCTCAACCTGTGGGCCACCTGGTGCGCGCCCTGCCGCAAGGAAATGCCGGATCTTGACAAGTTGCAAGCCACGCTCGGGGGTACTGATTTCGAGGTCGTCGCCGTCAGCATCGATCAGCGCAATCTCGACAAGCCCAAGGCTTTCCTGCAGGAAATCGGTGTCAGCAAGCTTGCTTATTACAGCGATCCATCCGCGAAAATTTTTCAGGCACTGAAAGCCGTCGACCGGGCTTTCGGGATGCCGACTACGCTGCTTATCGACAAGAATGGCTGCGAGCTGGGTTATCTTGCGGGGCCTGCGCATTGGGCCAGCGATGACGCTTTCGCGATGATCAAGGCAGCGCTGGGACGCTGATCAGGTGCCTTGTAAGACTCCCTTGCATCACCCTTGTGCGTCCTTCGAGACGCGCCTTCGGCGCTCCTCAGGATGAGGAAATCTGTGTTCTGCAAGCCGTAATCCAACTCATCCTGAGGAGCCGCGAAAGCGGCGTCTCGAAGGACGCACAATATCTCAGCCAATCCGTCCCCGTGCCGCGACCGCAATCTCGCCGATGATCTGATCGCCACGCACTGCGATCAGCTGGTCCACCATGTTCACCACCACGCAGACATGGTTCGGGATGATGCTGACCACATCGCCGACTTCTGGCCGGTGATTGCAGGCCGAGAGATCCAGAAAGCCGTGTTCTTCGGCAAAACGTGCAATCCGTGCCTCCGGATGCTCCAGAATTGAGCCATGCCCCTCAAGGCCGCCGGTATCCGAGGTCAAGGTTTTTGAACCGGCATCGATGATGCCACGCTCTTCGCCGCCACGGCTCACCACGGTTGCACAGACCGTGAGCGCGCAATCACTGAGTGTTGCAACACCTGCTTTCATCTGCATCCTGTCGTTGAAAATATAAGTGCCGGCACGGTGCTCGGTTGTCCCCTTGAGCCTGCCGACATGGAGCAGATTGGGCGATCCGCCGGTTGAGATGATGTCCGCTGCAAGGCCATTCTCCTTGAGGCCGTTGAGCGTTTCATCCAGAAAGCGCTGTGATTCTTCCCAGCCATCCTCGGGTGGATAGAACATCAATCCCCGGAAGGTGAGACCCGGCATTGCCGCAGCCTCAATGGCAAGGTGAATGGCGTCGCGGGGTGTTTCAACGCCTGCACGCTTGCGGCCGGTGTCGCATTCAATCACCACGCCCACGGGGCGTTCCGCTAGTACGCCAGCGCGCGCCAGGCCCGCCAGCGTCACCGGATTATCGGCGGCCACCGTCAGTGCGACGGGATTGCGATGCAAAAGTGCTGCCATCCGCGCTTCTTTCTGCGCGCCGAAGATATTGTAGGTGATCAGGATGTCATCGAACCCGGCATCTGCAAAAACCTCGGCTTCGCCCAGTTTCTGGCAGGTAATGCCCCTGGCCCCGGCAGCTCGTTGCAGTTTTGCCAGCTCGGGCGATTTATGCGTCTTGATATGGGGACGATTGGCGATTCCTGCCTGATCCAGCAAGTCTTGCACGCGGGCGATATTGCGCTCGACGATATCCAGATCGACGACCATGGCGGGCGTGCCATAGATTCGGGCAATATCGTGTTTGAGGCTCATGCATCACATTCAGCGAGGTGCGAAGCGATTGTCAATCACACCAGATCGATCAGCATCGGGATCAGCGGCTCATCGGCTGGAGGCATGGGATAATCCCTCAGCTTGTTTGGCCTCACCCATTTGAGTGCCTGCCCCTCGCGGGGCTGGACAGCGCCTTCCCAGCGGCGGCAGACATAGAGCGGCATCAGCAGATGAAAATCGGGATAGGCGTGGCTGGCGAAGGTCAGCGGCGCGAGGCAGGCCTCCTTGACCTCGATGCCGAGTTCTTCCCTGAGTTCGCGGATCAGTGCCTGTTCGGGCCGTTCGCCTGCATCCAGTTTGCCACCCGGAAACTCCCAGAGGCCCGCCAGCGCCTTGCCCTCGGGACGCTGGGCGATCAGCACCCGGCGGTCGGCATCGATCAAGGCACAGGCGACGACGAGCAGCAGTTTCATGCTGTTCTCCGGACTGGCCATTGAAGGGCGCCTGTCACAATGCCAACCGCAATCAACACAACCGCACCGCCAATGATCTGACGCAACAGAACGGGTTCCTGCAGAACGATCATGCCCGTGGCAACCGCCACAGCCGGAACCAGATACCCTGTCATGGCAGCACGTGTCGGCCCGCCGTAACGGATCAGCCGCATGAAAATCCAGATTGGAATCGCGGTGCTGAAGACCGAAAGCATGACCAATGGCCAGATGTGGCTGCTGGCGGGCACATAGCCTGTGAAGCCAAACAGTGACATGCCAAGCGCTCCAGCAAAAATAGTCGAGAACATCTGTTGCCCCAGTGCGAGACGCAAAGGCTCGGCGGTTGGAATGCGCCTGGTGTAGATGTTTCCGAGCGAGTAACCGATAGTCACCATCAGCATGCCAGCTATTGCCAGGATCGTGCCATTGCCGCTCAGCGCCTGCGGTCCGATCAGCAGGCCAACGCCCACAAGCCCGATCATCACAGCTGTGACCTTCTGGACATTCAGCTTCTCTCCCGCCAGCAGAAAATGAGCAAGAACCGCTGTCATCAAAGGACCGCTTGACTGGATCAGGGCGGCTGGTCCGCTATCCATGGATTGCAAGGAAAAAGCGACCAATGTGTTTGGTATCCATCCGTTGAGCGTGCCAAGCGCCGCCCAGTCTTTCCATTCCCGGCCCTTGGGAAGTATTGATTGGCCAAGGAGGGCAACCACAACGGCCAGCACGAGGAAGGCACCGGTGGCCCGCAGCGATGCGATTACCAAAGGGTTCAACCCATCGCCGATCAGCTTCATGAACAGGAAACTGTTGCCCCAGAGAAAAGAGCAGGCAGCCAGATGTATCACCACAAAGCTGTGCGACACATCACTTTGGCTCTGCGTGCTCACGAGCGGTAATCACCGTTGATTTCCACATAGGCCTTGGTGAGATCGCAGGTGTAAGCCGTGAAGCGGCCTTTGCCGAGGCCGAGATCGACCTTCACCTCGATGTTCGGGTTCCTCATGTAGGCCGAGGTTTGCGACTCGTTGTAATGGGGATCGCGCTCGCCCTTGTGCGCCACGCGGATTGGCCCGAAAAAGATCGACAGCTTGTCGCGTTCGGCCGCTTCGCCCGCTTTGCCGACGGCCATGACCACGCGGCCCCAGTTGGCGTCTTCTCCGGCTACCGCCGTCTTCACAAGAGGTGAATTGGCAATCGACATGGCAATGACACGGGCAGCTTTCGATGATGTTGCACCCTCGACATGCACCGAGACAAACTTGCGTGCACCCTCGCCATCCTTGGCCACCATCTGCGCCAGTTCCAGCAGCAATTCGTTCAGTGCTTTCCTGAAGCTTGCGAGCGCC
>JANNRX010000283.1:0-2440 GCA_031401875.1 Hyphomicrobiales bacterium
TGTCAATTATTCCTATATCAAAACTGGCGCTGCCAATTATCTGGGGGTCCTGTCTTCCACCAATGTCCTTGGCTAAAACCTTTACTTCATCTGCCGCTGCATTAAACCATTTGGTTACATCAATGAATTTGTTGTCCTTTAAACCACGGCCATACTTTAATCCTGACAGAAGGCTATAGGTAAGCAATCCCTGTTCATACAAACTTGATTCGTAAGCGGCCTGCCCGCTTGCCGATGCAGACAGTTCGTGAGCGGCAATTGCAGTCGCGACTGCATATTTTCGTCAAATATGCTTGTTCGACCACAATTTCATGTCATCAATCCTGCGTGCGCTCTGGTCTCCACAGCCAAGAACCGTTAAAGGCATGCAGGAAAGTCTTGGTCTCGCCTCAATCCTTGTGGAGAGCCAGTCGACAGAGTGATTGTGGTTTGAAAATACCCGGGTTATCAAAGGATATAACAATGAATTCGGTGAATTTCCGGCATATGCTGGCATCTGCTGCTATCGTTTCGGCGGCGACAGTGACAAGCCTTCCCGCCGTTGCGCAGCAGCCACGCCAACCTGCCGCTCCCGCGCCAGCCGCGCAGCCAGCAGCGGCGCCTGCTTCCGTTGTCCAGCTTAAAGGCGATCCCAATCAGGCGGCGTGGACCAAGGTCTGCGGCAAGGATCCTGAGACCCAGCGCGAGACATGCTACACCACGCGAGATTTTGTGGCCGAGAACAATGCACCGGTCATGGCGGTTGCTGTCTATGAAACCAAGGCAGGTGCCAAGATCGAGCGGCAGGTGCGTTACCTGCTTCCGCTGACATTCTTGCTACAGCCCGGCATCCGCACCTCGATTGACGGTGGCCAGCCTGTCGCAGGCCGTTACACCATCTGCGTCCAGAATGGCTGCTTCGCCGAATTTCTGATAAATGATCAGGTCTTCGCACGTATGAAGGCAGGCAAGAACCTGACCATCCAGGTTCAGAACCAAGCCGCACGCGAAGTCAGCTTCGCGCTGCCACTGGAAGGTTTTGCCAAGGGCTTTGACGGCGCACCCGTTGATCCGCGCGTGCTTGAAGATGAGCAGAGAAAGCTTCAGGAAGAACTCCAGCGCAAGAGCGATGAACTGCGCAAGCAGATTCAGGGTGGCGCGGCACCTGGCACTCCTGGCGCAACCCCTCCTGCTGCAACACCTGCCCCAGCGGGCGCAGCCCCTGTAACGCCAAGGCCCTGATATTGCGATGAAGAATTAAGAAAAAGCCGCCTCTCAAGGCGGCTTTTTTGTTGGGATCGACTAAAACTCTTTACGGCAGAAGAACAGTCGACCCAGTTGTCTGGCGGGCTTCAAGCGCCATGTGTGCCTCCGCCGCCTTGGCGAGCGGGAAGCGGTTGTTCACCGGGATCTTGACCGCGCCGCTGCCTACGACACGGAACAGATTGCGCGCCATCGAGCGAAGCGTAGCCGTATCCGCGATATGGGTGAACAGGGTGGGGCGTGTCACATAGAGCGAGCCCTTTGCCGCAAGGATGCTGATGTTAAAGGCATCAACTGAGCCTGAGGCATTGCCGAAGCTCGCGAGTGTCCCGAATTTCTTGAGGCTGTCGAGCGAGGCGATAAAAGTGGTCTTGCCAACACCATCATAAACCACATCACAGCCCACGCCTTTGGTGATTTCCCGGACACGCTTGGCGATGTCGTCTTTGTTGGTATCAAGCACAAAATCGCAGCCGATTTTCTTTGCGATCTTTGCCTTGTCCTTGCCACCCACCGTGCCAATCACTGTCGCGCCAAGGTGCTTCGCCCATTGGCAGAGGATCTGCCCGGTACCGCCAGCGGCGGCATGAATAAGTGCGACCTGGCCTTTTTTCAGTGGAAACGTGCGCTTGAGCAGATATTCTGCGGTCAATCCCTTGAGCATCATGCCTGCCGCCGTTTCATAGCTGATGCTACGCGGGATCTTCACCAGAAGCTTCGTGTCAATCACCCGTTCCTCGGAATAAGCGCCGAGCTGCGAAACATAGGCGACGCGGTCTCCAATTTTGAAATCAGTAACATCCTTGCCCAGAGCAACAATATCCCCGGCACCTTCATTGCCCAGGACAAATGGGAAGGATGGTGCGGGGTAAAGCCCGGTACGGAAATACACATCGATGAAATTGAGGCCAATAGCCTTATGCCTGACGGTGACCTGTTGAGGCCCGGGATTCGGTGTTTGAAAATCTTCAAACACAAGAACATCTGCCCCACCGTTTTTGTGAACACGAATAGCTTTTGGCACGTTTTTCTCCACTCTTTCTGTTGCCGTTATGCACCGATGCGTGGGTAGCCTGCAAGGTCTTAGGGTCAGGACCTATTAATCTCATGCATTTGACGCGAGAGATTTTGATTGTATGCGCGGCGGCTTTCCCGCTGAAAACCCTCCGGTTTTCAAGGGGAAACGGCAAAGCAGACA
>JANNRX010000284.1:0-5487 GCA_031401875.1 Hyphomicrobiales bacterium
CTTCGACGAGAGCTTTGCCTTCCGCGAACACCGGGAGCGCTGGCTCTATACGGCCATCACCCGCGCGGCTGAACGCAAATCCAAGGTCGGCTCGGGCGACCGTTCGGAGCGCATTCGTACCTATAATTTTCCGCAAGGCCGCCTGACCGATCATCGCATCAATCTCACGCTGTATTCCCTGGAAAAAGTCGTGGCGGGCGATCTTGACCCTGTGATTGAACCCCTCATCACCGAGCATCAGGCCGGATTGTTGGCCGAGGCGGGTTTGTGACGTCCGATCGCCTCCGGGTCGTCACTGAGCGGTTGAAAAAGATCGCTGCGGGAAGTGCCCGCCTGGAAGCCAAGATGCTGATGGATGCCGCTGGCAATGACGCGGACAACCTTGAAAGCCTGGTCCAGCGCCGCCTGGCGGGCGAACCTGCTGACCGCCTTGCAGGCCGCCGTGGCTTCTGGACCCTGGATCTGATCGTCACGCCCGATGTGCTTTCGCCTCGGCCCGATTCGGAGACGATCGTGGAACTGGCCTGTGATCTTGTGCTGGAAACACACGCCCGGCATGCGGCATTGAGAATTCTCGATCTGGGAACCGGCTCAGGCGCCCTGCTTCTGGCGCTGCTGGCGGAGCTTCCCGGAGCGACAGGCCTTGGTATCGATATAAGCACTCAGGCTCTGGACGTTGCCAGGCGCAATGCCGCACGCAATGGCCTGACGGAGCGGGCGGCGTTTGAACACGGGGTCTGGATGGAGGGTTTGAGCGAACGCTTTGATCTCATCCTCTCCAATCCGCCCTATATAGCGACAGGCGACATCGCCGGGCTTGAAACCGAGGTGCGAGAGCATGATCCCGCTCTGGCGCTGGATGGTGGCCTGGATGGCCTTGATGCCTATCGCGCCATTCTTCCTGTGCTTGCCGGATCTCTGACGTCGCGCGGGATCGCAGTTTTCGAAATCGGCTTTGGTCAGGAGAGGGATGTGACAAGACTTGCTGACACCGCTGGCTTGAATATTCTTTCGATCAGAAAAGACCTTTCCGGCATCCCAAGAGCAATCGCTATGTCCTGTTGAATGTTATATATTGCTTAAAAAAGGGCAAAAGCAATCACTTGCAGAAGATTTACTGGATTTAACTTCTTTCAATTTTTAGATATTAACTCGTTCTAATTGTAAATATTAGGATAGAATTTAACATGACGTTGCGTCAAGCACCATTCATGTCATTCTCACTGTCGAGGGCCAGTTGAAAACGATAACCATTGGAGACTGACATGAGCACAAACACACATTTCACGATTGACCGTCATTTCACCCGTGCAGACCAGAATCTGCCGAAGATTCATCCTTTGCGTGGCACCATTCTGAGAGCACAGAAAAGAAACCCGCTGCCCATGCAAGGCGGCAACCCGCCAGAAGCACGCCGGACAGGCGTCGTGCGCGATATCCTGATCAGCATCATGGGCGGCATTTCCGCGCTCGTACCGATGGTGATTGCCGCGCAGACCCTGTTGGGGGCTTGATTCCCGGAGCTGTGACGAGGGGCGGCATGCGCCCCTCACACCACCACAGTCACGCTTTCCGCCGCGCGGGTGATGGCCGTATAGAGCCAGCGCTCCCGGTGTTCGCGGAAGGCAAAGCTCTCGTCGAAGAGCACCACCTTGTCCCATTGCGACCCCTGCGCCTTGTGCACGGTTAGCGCAAAACCATAGTCGAATTCATCGGATTCCTTGCGCACCTGCCATGGCAGGCTTTCCTCCTGTCCGGTGAAGAACTCCGGCAGCACCGAGACCTTGACATTGAGTGCTGAAATATCATCGGGATCGAGCCGCATTGTCACCATACCCGTGCGCGCCTTGCCAACGGCCTTGACGGTGAAAGTGGCACCATTGAGCAAACCCTTGGTCTTGTTGTTGCGGAGGCAGACCACCTTGTCTCCCGCCACTGGCATGGGGTCCTTGCGGCCCATCAACTCGCGCATGCGGGCATTGAAATCCCGCCGCGTCTTGTTGCGCCCCACAAGAACCTGATCGCAGGCCAGCACCAGATTGGCCATGTCCTCCTTGCCGATATCACCGCGTCGCATGATGCGGGTTTCGCCATAGTCACCCGGTTCCAGCCGCTCACCTGCGCGGATCTGCATCGAAAGCCGGATGATCGGATTGTCCTGCGCCTGGCGGTGCACCTCTGTCAGCATCACGTCAGGTGATTGCTCAGTGAAGAAACCGCCTCCCTTGACGGGTGGCAACTGTGCCGGATCGCCCAGCACCAGCACGGGCACGCCGAAGGACATCAGGTCGCGGCCCAGTTCCTCATCCACCATCGAGCATTCGTCGATCACCACCAGATCGGCGCTTTTCACATCGGACTGGCGGTTGAGCGTGAACGACGGATCGCCGGTATCATCCTCGGTCTTGGAGCGGTAGATCATGCTGTGGATGGTGCCCGCATCGTTGCAGCCCTTGGAACGCAGCATCATCGCCGCCTTGCCGGTGAAGGCGGCAAAGCGCACCTCTCCGTCAACCCCTTCCGCGATATGACGGGCAAGCGTGGTCTTGCCGGTGCCCGCATAACCGAACAGGCGGAAGAGCTGCGGCGCACGGCCCTTCTTCGCATCTTTCAGCCAGCGACCGACCGCAAGAAGCGCATCATCCTGTTGGGGGGAGAAGGTGGTCATGCTTGATCATTGCCTTGTGGCGTGGCTGGGACATGTCGCAGATATTTGCTCGTGCCCTGGGAGGGAGAATGACTGGCTTAAATTGCACCACATCGCTATTAAAACGAAGAGCCCTTAGCTTTAATAGCGACGATTCGCAATGAAAGGAAACCACAAAATGGCAGGAACAAAAAGCGACCGGATCGGGGAATATGTGGAAACGTCGATCGCAGGCGAAAGAACAAGAGCCTATATTCCTAAGTCACTACCACCGATACCGCCGATCGATATCACGTCAATGATATCCCTCTATGATCGTGCGCGAGGGGCGCTAGGCCAGCTTGATGGGGTGACGAGCATACTCCCCTCGGCCCCATTGTTTCTCTTTATGTATGTGCGCAAGGAAGCATTGCTATCGTCCCAGATCGAAGGGACCCAATCCTCCTTGTCTGAACTCCTCTTGTTCGAAGCGGATGATATCCCGCATCTCCCCATGGACGATGTGACTGAAGTATCAAACTACGTCGCCGCGATGGAGCACGGGAAGGCCAGGATCACGAGCGGCTTCCCCCTTTCTCTCAGACTCATTCGCGAAATGCACGCCATCCTGCTGCGCTCTGGCCGCGGTGCCAGCAAGCAACCCGGAGACTTCCGCACGACGCAAAACTGGATCGGCGGCACGCGACCCGGAAACGCGATATTCGTCCCTCCACCACCCGAACGAATGCAAGAATGCCTTTCAGATTTCGAGTCATTCCTGCACCGTGACGATCCCGCAATGCCGGTCTTGATCAAGGCTGGATTGGCGCATGTGCAGTTTGAGACGATCCATCCGTTTCTTGACGGCAATGGCCGTCTTGGACGGCTCCTGATCACCTTGCTGCTGTTCGACTCCAAGGCTCTCCAGCACCCGATCTTGTACTTGAGCCTGTATTTCAAGGTGAGGCGAACTGATTACTATCGGCTTCTACAGGAGGTTCGTGAAAACGGCACTTGGGAAGCATGGCTGGAATTCTTCCTGGCTGGCATCGCGGAAACCGCTGAGCAAGCGCTTGCGTCAGCCCGCGTGTTGCTTCGTTTGGCGACTGACGATACGGACAGAATCAAGGCTCTGGGCAGATCCGCTCCAACGGCTCATCAGGTCCATAGACTTCTGCAGAAGCGGCCTGTCACAACAATCACATCCGCCGCACGCGAACTTGGTCTTTCAAACCCGACAGTCGGAAAGGCGCTGGAACTGATGCAGAAAGCAGGGCTCGTGCAAGAGGTCACGGGTCAGAGAAGGGACCGTGTTTTCACCTACTCGGCCTACCTCGCGCAACTTGAGGCGGGCACCGAGCCAAGCCGATAATGACTGCCGATAGTTCAGGAGATCGGACAACAGCTTGTGACCCTCAATGTCCGGCCTTTTGCAACGCCTCCACAAGATCTGCCGTCTCCTCGCAACTCGCGCAGATCGCCATCAATTTGGCGAGATTGGCTTTGGCGGAAGCGATGTCGCCCGTTTCGATGAACCACATGCCCTGGTATTCGAGCGCGGGACGATAAGTCGGCTCCACAGCGAGCGCGGCATCATAGAAACGCTTGGCGTTGGGATAATCCTTCAGCTTGCGGTGGGTGTAGCCAAGCCAGTTCAACAGCTCAGGTTGCTTTGGATAGACAGAATCCAGCTTGTTCAGGATAGGGATGGCGGCGGAATAATTCTCCACCTTGATCAACCTTACCGCCGCCTGATATTCTGGAACGGTAGCAAGAACCGCGTTTTCCGGCCCTACTGCCAGCGCGGCACGGCACAAGAATGCGGTGAATGTGATCAGCAGAACAAGGCGCATGGTTCGTCTCCCGATTGAATAAGTATCATCCCAATTTCTGCTTTGTTTGCAACAAACCGATAACAAGGCGGTTTCACCTCTCCCCAATCGCAGCGACTCTCTCCATATTAGAGCTTATGGCCAAACCATCGTCTCCAAAACCTGACAAGTCCCAACGCAAATCGCCACAGAAGACGTCGCGCGGCGTTTCCATGGGCATGAACCAGGAAGCACCGGTTCTGCCGCAGACGCGCAAGGATGGCTCGGGCCGCAACAAGCCTGATCTGAAGCCGCTCGACGCCGCGATGAAACGCTTTCTCGCACCCGTCGGCTCCGATGCCTATTTCGACGAGCGCAGTACGCCCGAAAGCATTCCGCTGGGAGGCGATGGCTTCGGCGAAGCGCCGCAGGCCGGGTTCGACACAGGCCAGCCTGTAACGGTCGACGGACTGGACGAGGCCATGGCGGCCGCACTCGGCCTCTATGCCTCGACCGGGGTGGAAGAGGGTGACGGCGGCGTTGACGCCACGCAGAAAGCGCTGGAAAGCCTGATCATCCAGGGCCATCCGGCGTTTCGTGGCAAAGTGGCCTGGCAGCCGCATCGCCCGCAAAGACCCGACAAATGGGAAGGCGGGCGCAAGTTCATCATGCAATCGCCTTTCGAGCCCAAGGGCGACCAGCCCACCGCCATCGCGGAGCTGGTGGACGGCATCGGTCGCCATGAGCGCGACCAGGTGCTGCTCGGCGTCACCGGTTCCGGCAAGACCTTCACCATGGCCAAGGTGATCGAGGCCACCCAGAGGCCCGCCGTGATCCTCGCGCCCAACAAGACGCTGGCGGCGCAGCTCTACAGCGAGTTCAAATCGTTCTTTCCGGAGAACGCAGTCGAGTATTTCGTCTCGTATTACGATTACTATCAGCCTGAGGCCTATGTGCCGCGCTCGGACACCTATATCGCCAAGGAATGTTCCATCAACGAACAGATTGACCGCATGCGCCACGCCGCCACGCGTTCTTTGCTGGAGCGCG
>JANNRX010000285.1:0-14032 GCA_031401875.1 Hyphomicrobiales bacterium
TGCTCAGGATGAGCCAGATTCTGAGATCACTCAATCCGCAGAATCTCAAACCAAAGCGGCCTGTGCTGGATCGACCTGTCGTGCCGTTCCAGGACGCGACATCCTCTCAGAACAATCGGATCGACAAGGATACCGAAAGCCCGGAAATGGCCCCTCAGGCCTCTTCTCATGCGCCTGAAGCAAAAACCACAGCCACCCAGTGGGATAACGGGGCGCTCAATCCTGATATGAAAAGTTATCCGAAATCAGGCCTTCCGACAGGAACCCTTGTTGCAGGAGGGTTCGCAGCAGGGGGGCTTGCAGCAGCCGCAATAGCCGGCACGATGGAAGCGAACGCGACCGAAACAGTATCAGAAGAAATGCAGGATGCAGACACGACTGCCGATCAGGCATCGCTTGCACATTCCAAACACGATGACGCGCTGGATGACAGCCATCTGCCAAACAGCTTGTTACCGGAACCTGAAATTTCACCGGAAGATCTCGAAGCGGAACTTGCTCTTGCCCTTGCCGAATCCGATCTGCTTGCCGAATCCGATCTGCTTGCCTCGCATGCTCAACCTCCTTCGCATGAAACTGAAGCTGATCCTGGGCCCATTGAAGAGCTTCCAAAATTTCTGCCTAAAATGAACGCGCGCAAAGGCCGCAAGAAATTCGGGCAAGCTGACAAGCTATCCGATAGTCAGATTTTAAGCGAAACCGTGGATGTTGCATTTGACGCGCCAACTTTCGCTGAACAACCGGTTGCGGACGTAACCTCAGCATCAGCGACAGCCGATTTACATGACACAGGCGAAACGCAAAAAGACCAAGATATGCATCAAGAGGTGGTTGAGGGGCACATTCGCCCAGCAATTTTAGGAACGTATAACAGTGCTGGAGGCACTTATACGATGTATGCTGACGGAACAGTAGAAGCCATGACTGAGAAAGGCATTCAGCATTTCGCCTCGATGGATGAGCTTCGCATTCATCTGTCTGCAACCGAACAGTAAATGATTTCAAGAATTAATGTTCTGTAATATATATACATGTATATTGCTATTTTTACTGTCAGGGGCTATTTTTACACAGCATTCATGTGTAATAAAAATTAACACAATGCACTTGATTTCCCCCATTTTTAAGGTATTTTTATATTTGGCGCAATGATACGTTATTGAACATGATATCTTGTCATACCCAATTTTGCAAAAATCGAAATACGTGATGCCCAAAAATCAGGAAAAAAATAAATGACAAACTCCGATGACCAAAACAATCTGATAGAACTTACTGCCGATATTGTTTCTGCTTACGTAAGCAATAACAGTCTTTCTGCAGGTGACGTTCCATCACTGATCAGCGATGTCTTCTCTGCCTTGGCGAATGTTGGAACAGGGGCGGTTGCTGCTCCTTCGGAACCAGCAAAGCCTGCAGTGAGTCCAAAAAAATCAATCACACCGGAATATTTGATTTGTCTTGAAGACGGCAAGAAATTCAAGTCGTTGAAGCGTCATCTGCGTACAATGTACAATCTCTCTCCTGAACAATACCGGGACAAGTGGAACCTGGGTTCGGATTATCCAATGGTTGCTCCAAATTATGCCGAGGCGCGCTCGCGTCTCGCCAAGGAAATGGGGCTTGGACAGAAACGCAAACGGATCACCCGCCGCTGAAGCATGGTCATTTTCCATTGCCCTGACGCCGCCTTCACAGGCGGCGTTTTTCGTTAGATCACGTCCCATTTTGATTGATTAATCAAAATTCGAAAAACGTGATCTACACCGTATACTGAGAGCATGTCGTCTTCGAATAACCGGATTCCACTTATTCGCGACATGCTCTAGGGTGTGTTGACAAACTGGACAGGTGCTCGACGCGAGGGATTTTGGTTCATGGCAAAGGCGTTGTCTCGAACCAAACCGTCTGGTTTGGGAGAGAAAACGTCGAAGCCATGGGCCAAAATCGCCGCGCCGCTTTGCGGTGAGATGAAAAAGGGCCGATGTTCAAGCGCCGTCCCTCGCCAATACGGACGTATTGGCTTCGGACAGCCGCATGAATCTCGGTCCCTTTTTGATCTCATCGAGCACCTGCCCAGTTTGTCAACACACCCTAACCCTTGCGCAGCCTTGTTCTGGCGCGACATCACCGCCGTGGCATTGGGAAGCACAGTTCTATATGGTGTATTCCACAGACCGCAACGCACGACTGCAAAAGAAGAGCTTTCCCTTGGCCCGCTCCACCGCTTTCACAGATACCGATGCTACGACGCATTTCGGGTTCGAGACCGTTCCGACGGCCCAGAAGCAAGGCCGGGTCAACGATGTGTTCCATTCTGTTGCGGCCAAATACGATGTCATGAATGATGTGATGTCTGTCGGATTGCACCGGATCTGGAAAGATGCGTTGATCGCGCAACTGCGTCCGCCTTCGCATCGGCCGTTCCGCCATCTCGATGTTGCGGGAGGCACGGGTGATGTGGCTTTCCGTATTCTGGACGCTGCAGGTGACAAGGCCCATGTCACCGTGCTCGATATCAATGGCAGCATGCTCGGCGTGGGTGAGGATCGTGCCGCCCGGCGCCAACTGCCCGGAACCATCGATTTCATGGAAGCCAGTGCAGAAGACTTACCCTATCCTGACAAGACTTTCGATGGCTACACCATCGCTTTTGGCATCCGCAACGTGCCGCGCATTCCTGTTGCCCTGGCGGAAGCCTATCGCACGCTGAAAACCGGCGGGCGGTTTCTCTGCCTTGAATTCGCGCCTGTCGATACGCCGGTGCTGGACAAGATCTACGACACCTATTCGTTCAACCTGATCCCGGCTTTCGGCAAGGCCATCACGGGGGATGGTGAAAGCTATCGTTATCTTGTGGAATCCATTCGGCAGTTTCCAAAGCCGGAGGCTTTTGCCAGCATGATCGCCAACGCCGGGTTCCGGCGTGTCAGCCATCGTTCGCTGTCAGGCGGAATCGTCAATATTCACTCCGGCTGGAAGCTTTAAAGGTTGTTCGCGTTTCTTCGTCATTCCATGCGGTTTGCCCATGTCGGCTATGTTCTGGCCCGCGAAGGCGTTCTCTCGCGCATTGATCCTTCAATGGCACCAGCGCAGGCGCGCCCACTGCTCTGGCTGGCAGGATTGGTCGCCCGCAAGACCAGCGCTGATGCCGCCGAACGCCTGACAAGGGCTCTGGGACGCCTGGGGCCGAGCCATGTGAAATTCGGTCAGTTCCTGTCAACACGCCCGGATGTCGTGGGCACCCGTCTGGCCAAGGATCTGGAGCGCCTGCAAGACCGCATGCCGCCGTTCCCGCAAAAAGAAGCCATCGCGATTGTGGAGGCAACGCTCGAAGGGCCGCTTGAGAAGCATTACTCAAGCTTCAGCGCGCCTGTGGCCGCCGCCTCCATTGCGCAGGTGCACAAGGCCGTGCTCGCCACTACCGGCGAAACCGTGGCCGTGAAGGTGCTGCGGCCAGGCGTGCACCGTCAGTTCCGCAAGGATCTCGACGCCTTTTATGGTGGAGCTGCGCTGGCCGAGAGCTGGTTTCCCGCCATGCAGCGCCTAAATCCAACAGCCATTGTCGATGTGCTGGCGCGTTCTGTTGCCATGGAACTGGATCTGCGTCTCGAAGCGGCAGCCCTTTCAGAAATGGCCGAGAATACCAAAACTGATCCCGGCTTTCGCATGCCCAAACCAAACTGGGAAATGACCAGCCGCGACGTGCTGACCATGGAATGGATCGATGGCATTCCGCTTTCGGATATTGCCGCACTGAAAGCGGCCGGTCTCGACCAGCCCAAACTCGGGCGCGTGGTGATAGAATCCTTCCTGCGCCATGCCATCCGCGATGGTTTCTTCCATGCCGACATGCATCAGGGTAATCTGTTCGCTGACCGTGAGGGCAATCTGGTCGCCGTCGATTTCGGCATCATGGGCCGCATTGGCGACAAGGAACGGCGGTTTCTGGCTGAAATCCTGTTTGGCTTCATCACCCGGAATTATAGACGTGTCGCGGAAGTGCATTTCGAGGCGGGTTATGTGCCGGCAAAGCATTCGATCGACGACTTTGCCCAAGCCATCCGCGCGATTGGCGAACCCATTCATCAGCGGCGGGCAGATGAGATTTCCATGGCGAAACTCCTGACACTGCTTTTTGAAATCACGGGTCTCTTCGACATGAAGACCCGTCCAGAGCTGGTCATGCTGCAAAAGACCATGGTGGTGGTGGAGGGTGTCGCCCGCACGCTCGATCCCAAGCTCGATATGTGGAAAACCTCGGAGCCGGTGGTGCGCGAATGGATCGAGCGCCACCTCGGCCCTCTGGGCAAACTGCAGGATGCGGGAGAAGGCATGACCAGCATTGCACGGGCTGCGTTCAGGATGCCCGAGCTTGTCAGCCGCAGCGAGAGACTGGTTGGCGAACTTGAAAACGCGACAGCCACTGGTTTCACGCTCTCCCCCCAGAGCATTCAATCCATCGGCAAGGCGGAAGCCCGTCGCGCCCGCTGGGGCAATGCAGCGCTCTGGACAATTGCAGGGCTTCTGGCGCTTTATATCTGGAACGCATTCTGAAGCCGCAAAACACGACACAGCAAGATACGACACAGCAAGACAGCATCATCGGGTCAATATCACCATGAATCAGCAGAAGCGCATCCTCTTGATCGTCGGCGGTGGCATCGCGGCCTACAAGGCGCTGGATCTGTGCCGCCTGCTCCGGCGCAAGGGCCATGCGGTGCGTGCCATCATGACCCAGTCGGCTGCTGAATTCGTGACACCGCTCTCGCTGGGTTCTGTGACGGGAGACAAGGTCTATGGTGCATTGTTTTCCCTTACCGATGAAGCGGAGATGGGACATATCGAACTGTCACGCGATGCTGACCTTGTGGTAGTCGCACCGGCCACTGCCAATCTTCTGGCCAGAATGGCCCATGGTCTTGCCAATGACATCGCAACGACGACGCTGCTGGCGACAGACAAGAAGGTGCTCGTTGCGCCAGCCATGAATCTGCGCATGTGGGCGCACCCAGCCACCCGCCGCAATGTCGAGTGCCTGATGGCGGATGGCGTGACTTTCATTGGTCCGACGGCTGGCTCCATGGCCTGCGGCGAGTTCGGCGTTGGTCGCCTCGCAGAGCCCGCTGATATTCTGATCGCCATCGAAACCATGCTGAAGGGCAATACGGCTGTGCCACTGCCCGAAGGTGCATGGCAAGACAAGGGGGAGGGCGCCGATGCTGGCGCTCGCCCGCTCACAGGCAAGCATGTGGTCATTACCTCAGGTCCGACCCATGAACCCATCGATCCCGTGCGCTACATCGCCAATCGCTCCTCAGGAAAACAGGGGCATGCCATTGCAGCGGCAGCAGCGATGGCAGGGGCGAGGGTGACGCTGATTTCTGGCCCTGTCACACTTGCCGATCCGTTTGGCGTCAGCGTGGTCAGGGTAGAGACCGCACGCGAGATGCAGGCCGCCGTTGAAGCCGCCCTTCCTTGCGACATTTTCATTGCTGCTGCGGCTGTCGCCGATTGGCATGTCGAGGCCGCAGGAGAAAAGATCAAGAAAAGCAAGAACGGCCCGCCCAGCCTGAGGCTTTCCGAAAATCCGGATATTCTTGCGGGGATTGCAAAAAGCCTCAGCAAACGCCCTGCGATAGTTGTCGGTTTTGCCGCCGAGACCGAGAGCGTGATTGCCCACGCAAAGGCCAAGCTGCAATCGAAGGCCTGTGATCTTGTCGTGGCCAATGATGTCAGCAGCGATGGCGAAACGCCGGGCGGTGTCATGGGTCAATCGGCCAATACCGTGCATCTGGTATCGGCAACGGGCGTTGAAAGCTGGCCGACGATGAGCAAGGATTCTGTCGCGGAAAAACTTGTGACGCGGCTTGCTGGCATGCTCCGCTAAGATGGAGGCTTCATCCACCAAATCATCCGGCCTGCCACTGACGACAGTTGGCATTCCCGTGATACGCCTTGCGCATGGGGCTGATCTGCCCTTGCCGAGAATACAGACCACGGGTGCAGCGGGTGTTGATCTGATGGCGGCTCTTGGCGTGGGCCAGCATATCACACTTGAAAATTGTGAAAGAGCTCTTGTCCCGACAGGCCTCGCGCTCCAGATTCCTGATGGATTTGAAGCGCAGGTTCGCCCGCGCTCAGGTCTCGCGTTCAAGCACGGTGTCACCGTGCTGAATGCGCCTGGAACAATCGATGCGGATTACCGTGGCGAAGTGCAGGTTCTGCTGATCAATCACGGGAACGATGCTTTCGTGATCACGCATGGCATGCGCATCGCTCAGCTTGTGGTTGCGCCCGTTACATGCGTGACATGGCAACCGGTTGCGACGCTTGATGAAAGTGCCCGGGGCGAGCATGGTTTTGGCTCAACCGGGGAAGGCAAAGGGGGAGTGTAACGATGATTCTCTTGTCCCGCAGGAGTATGCTTGGCATTGCAGCCGTGGTTGATATTGCCATCCATGCCCGGCTCGGCCCCGTTTCCGCAAAGGCTTTGGCCGCCCGCCACAACCTGCCGCCGCGTCATCTTGAAACCTTGCTTCAGGCTCTTGTGAAAGCCGGCATTCTCAAAGGTGTCAGAGGCCCGCGCGGAGGCTATGCACTGGCCAGAGAACGGCGCAAGATCATGGCAGGCGATATTGTTAGGGCTGCCATGAGCAGCCAGTTCGAGGATGATGACCACCCGACGCCGGAATCACGGCTGGTGGATACAATCATTGCTCCTACGGTCCGCGTTGCGGGAGAAGCCTTCCTTTCGGCGCTTGATCGCTATTCGATTGAGGAGATGTGCCAGACTGCGGATGCAAAGAATGTTTTTGCGGGCGAGAAAGATTCCATGGTTGATTTTACAATTTGAAAGATCATATTGTTATCAATCGCATGAAAATTTGTGAATTAAGTTAAATTCCGTTTTCTGCGTGATGGAGAAGAGCAATGGCATCCACCAGACCCGGACGCGGTCGCATCTATGCTTCAATCACGGAAACCGTCGGTGACACGCCACTGGTCGAGATTGGACGTCTGGCAAAGAGCCGCAATGCCAAGGCGCGGGTGCTTGCCAAACTGGAGTTTTTCAATCCATTGGCCAGTGTAAAAGATCGCATTGGCGTGGCGATGATTGATGCTCTGGAAGCATCGGGTGTACTCAAGCCCGGCGGAACATTGATCGAGCCGACATCGGGAAACACCGGGATTGCACTCGCCTTTGTTGCGGCGGCCCGTGGCTACCGGATGATCCTCACGATGCCCGAAACCATGTCCATCGAACGGCGCAAGATGCTGGCTTTTCTGGGGGCAGAGCTTGTCCTCACACCCGCCGCGCAAGGCATGCGCGGGGCCATTGCGAAGGCAGAAGAGTTGCAGAAAGAGATCAAGGACTCGGTCATTCCGCAACAGTTCCAGAACCCTGCCAACCCCGCCATCCACCGCATCACAACGGCGGAGGAGATCTGGAATGATACGAATGGCAAAGTGGATGTCTTCGTTTCAGGCATTGGTACCGGAGGAACCATCACCGGCGTTGGCAAGGTTCTGAAATCCCTGAACCCTGCGATCAGGATCGTCGCCGTCGAGCCTGAGGATTCGCCGGTTCTCTCGGGTGGTGTTCCTGGTCCGCATAAAATTCAGGGCATTGGTGCAGGGTTTATTCCTGATATCCTTGACCGGTCACTCATCGACGAGATTATCACGGTCGGCAACCAGACGTCTTTCGATACCTCAAGGCTGCTTGCCAGAACCGAAGGCATTCCCGGTGGCATTTCCTCAGGTGCTGCAATGTCAGCCGCTCTGGAAGTGGCTTCGCGCGCCGATATGACGGGCAAGACGGTCGTCGTGATCATTCCAAGCTTCGCCGAGCGCTATATTTCAAGCGCATTGTTCGAAGGGCTTTGATCCTGTTTGAAAAGACCTCTGAAGCCGCATTTTTCCTGCAAGCAAGAGATTGCGGTAGTATGAGCAATCGTTTATTCCGATGACGTAGCACCCGTAGCTCAGCTGGATAGAGCGTTGCCCTCCGAAGGCAAAGGTCACACGTTCGAATCGTGTCGGGTGCGCCAAAAATTCATCAATGCAATCAATAGTTTAGAGTTACCTAGATTGATGATCCGCCTAGAAGTTGAGTTTCCGGCACAAATCTGGCACATTTATCGTCAATGATGCCGGTTCATTTTAATGAAGTTGCGCGGCGCATTCGTGAGGCGTTCGGCCTCAAGCAGACAGGAAGTCGTATTCTGGCACGCGTGACCGATGGTCTTCTGGCACAAAAGCGAGCCGGTGGGGTTCACAGCAGTGGTGACTCTTGGCAAGAGAGGTGGCTCGGAGAATCTGGACAGCGGGGATAAGTGGAGTTTCTGCCTGAGAGCGGCGTAGGATGCGCTGCGAACAGGAGCCGACATGGCAAGACGAGCACGCCGGAATCACACACCGGCATTCAGGGCGAAGGCAGCGCTGGCTGCGATCAAGGGCGAGAAGACGCTGTCGGAACTGGCGCAGCAATTCGACGTCCATGCCAACCAGATAAAGCAGTGGCGTGACCAGCTTCTGGAAGGGGCTATCGGGGTGTTTGGCTCCGAGGCGAAGGCTGAACCGCAGCCGCCAGCCATCGATGTGAAGACCCTCCATGCAAAGATTGGAGAGCTTACGTTGGTCAACGATTTTTTGGAAGGCGCGTTCGGCAAGGCGGCCTTCTGAACGCAAAGCGATGATTGACCGCAAGCACGACCTTCCGGTGAGCCGTCAGGCGAAGGAGCTCTGCATCAGCCATGGCAACATCTACTATCTGCCGCGTGCGACCAGCACCGCCGATCTGGCGCTGATGCGGCGGATCGACGAGTTGCACCTCGACTATCCGTTCGCGGGCAGCCGGATGCTGCAATGGCTTCTGCGGGCGGAAGGCCACACGGCAGGCCGCCTGCACGTCGCGACGCTCATGCGCAAGATGGGCATCGAGGCGCTGTATCGGCGGCCCAACACCTCGAAGCCGGAGCCGGGACACAAGATCTACCCGTACCTGCTGCGCAAGTTGCCGGTGACGCGACCGAACCACGTCTGGGCGATGGACATCACCTATATCCCGATGGCCAGAGGCTTCGTCTATCCCTTGGCCGACAGGCAATTGCTTGCAATTGCCGAAAGGCTCACCGCTGTGGTCGACTGGTTCAGCCGGAAAGTGCTGTCGTGGCGGTTATCCATCACCATGGATGTGGGCTTCTGCATTGAAGCTGTCGAGGAGGCAATGGCCCGCCACGGCAAGCCGGAGATCTTCAATACCGATCAGGGCAGCCAGTTCACCAGCACGGCCTTCACCGGCCGGCTGATCACCAACGGCATCCAGATCAGCATGGATGGCAAAGGAGCCTGGCGCGACAACGTCTTTGTCGAGCGCGTCTGGAAAAGCGTCAAATACGAGGAGGTCTATCTGAAGGCCTACGCAAACGTGCCCGAAGCCCGCGCCTCCATCGGAAAGTATCTGGACTTCTACAACGGTCGGAGACCACATCAGAGCCTGGGTCGGCAGACGCCGGACCAAGCCTACTTCAACGCGCTGCAGCCAATCCCGGTTGCGGCATAACCGAAGGCAGAAACCACTTATTAAACTGCCCCGGATTGTTCAAATAAACCGAGCCACCTCTGATATTGCCGTCAAAGGATGTTTTGACGAATTGATTGATCTGCGGAACCCCCACGCTGATCAAGCGTTTAATCTGTTCATCCACGGCACGTGACCAGCAGCCCGGATTGCAGCGGCTCGTCGTGCATTTGAAAGGTTGTACACAATGATCAGTTTTAGCGTAGTTCGTGCCGCAGATCCTCCAGGCATTCCTCCCTCCCCTCCCTATCCTCCGCAGCCGGATTTTCCTCCCAAGCCGCAGCCTTGGCCAACGCCACCTGACATCACACCACCAGGTCCGATAACGGAGCCAGAACCTGTGCCGCCCGGAACGCCAGGCGACCCACCGTTGCCTCCAGCACAGATGCGGTCACTGCAATGATAAACACCGCATGACATCTCTTTTCGCTAAAGCATGAAAACGTCAGAACCGTACTTTGACCTGCTCACCAAGATTGGCAGCCTGGCCAGTAAGACGGGCCTTGAGATAGCCATAGGCGATCATCATTGTTGCCGATGGGCTATCCCAATACTCTGCGGAATCAGCTTGAAAGCGAACACAAACCAGATCGGGATCGGAAGGTCCTGCCGGGAACCAAAGTCGGGCAACCTCGCTCCACAATTCTGCTGCCTTTACCTTGTCCCTCACGATCTCTGCCCGACCGTTCAACGAAACATAATCCATCGTTTCGGGATTTGATAAACTGAGAAGAACTTCAGGTGTCCCCTCGATTTCATCCACCTTGCCCGATTTCACATTTGTAAAAAACCAAATTTCACCATTTTCGCCGAAATGCAGAGGCGCCATCGGTCTTGATCTTAACAGGCCATCCTCATCCATCGTCACAAACGTAGCCACTTGTATGGCCTTGATCATGACGAGGACCTTTTTGCGTTTGTCAGCTTCGTTCAGATTATTGTCGATCGCCGTCATCTCAGCTCTCCATAATACGGTTAGATGTCGGTCCAACGCGCTGGCCCTGCTGAGGTTTCACCAGTCCGAGCGATGGAGCTTCGCTTTCGAAGTCTTCTATCGAAGGATTGCGGTCAAGAAAGCGCTTCAATATTGTCAAGCCGACAATGAGGTAAACGCTTCCCGCCGCCGTGATCATCAGAGCTCCGCCCAAATGCTGGTCGTTTAGTAGACCACCTAACCATGGAGGGACGTCTGCATCGCTGCCGTAACATACATAAAGTGGTCTCGGTGACAGACCGATAAGCGCTCCCAACAACGTCATATGCATGCTTGTGAGCAAAAGCGCGAGGACGCCTGCACCGATGCCCGTGCCCCGGCTTGCTCCGCCTGAGGCAACCGGCAGCAGTGCCGTTGTCCATAACAATAAACCAACAAACAGGAAGCTGCCTTGCTCTAGAAAGAGTCCGGTTGTGGTCTGGCGGGCAAATGCATGCAAATCTGGCGAATGCCAAGCCCAGATGACCAACATTTCAATGACAGATGCCGGGATTGCAAGGGCAGCGAGACCATCGCGAACTTCAGGCTGTTGATTCCCCTCGACAAAACGCGACAATGCGAAACCAAGCAATGGTGTTGCTATGGAAAGGACCATGAGATGCATGATCATATGACCGGTGAAAGACCGGGATGCCAGGGTTGGGAGCGGTGACAACCACGCTACAGCCAGCACCGCGAAGCCAGCCATAAGCGCCGCCGAAGCGGGTTTCATACTGACTCTCAACGACAGCCACCATTCGTTATAAACGGAATTGTCTGCATGGCGACGGCTGCAAGGCTGAGTGCCGACAAAAGCAGAGCAGCATGCGCAAGAAAATGACTGCGTCCCTCAACGCTGTCGTGATCTGTTTCCACGTCTTTTTCTTGCCGCCATTCCCTTAAGGGAGGCATCGAGACCAGAACAATTGCCAGAGCACACGCAACCGTCGCGGCTCCAATCCAGGGCATTCGCGAATGAAACAGATCCGGACTTCGCGCGCAGGTGACCGCACTCATGCCGTAGATCACCAGAAAGTGGATTGCCCAGATAGTTGGTGCATAAATGATAGCCAGAAGCGAGCCACGGTCCGGTGAGGTCTCGCTAGCGGTCGGGGGTGGGGTGGCGCTGGTGTTATCGGCGACTTTTGCCATTTTTGCCTCACCCGGTTCTGGGGAAAAGATTGATCAGCGCCAATGTGATCAGCGCCGTTGGAGCGGCGAAATGCACGAAAAGAGCGACATTCCATAGCTCTCCGTCGTGCGTGGCGCTGATACGGCCTGCCAAACTGCGCGCGAGTGCATAGCCCATCGCAATGCCCCCGCCGACCAGATGCGCAGCCGCCCAACCATATAGCACGAAGACGATAGCGGGATAGGGATGGCTCTTGGGATCAAGTCCGTCTGCCAGCGGTCCTGCCATCAAAGCAGCCGCTCCAACAAGCGCGGTGACAAGCGCCAGTGCCAAAGCGGCACGCGCGCTGAAGGTTCGCGACGCATCGTTAAACCGACGGGCTGCGGAACTGGAGATCCATAGACATAATGTTGAAAGTGTAGCGATGAGCGGCCAGAACTGGCCATGCGTTGGCGTGCCAACAGGAGGCCATACCGGATGGATCGTCCAATAGAAGAAGTATGAAAACACCAGGCTGGCAAAGGCAGTGCTGCTACCGATCATCGTGATGAAGATTGCCCACCAGCCTATGGAGTTTGGTCCGGCAAGATAGAGTGGCAGCGTGACGCCAAGGCCGATATCCTTTTCGGATTTCTCTGGCTTGGCATGGGTGCCGGTCCAGAGCCAGACAAGCACGATCACCAAGGTTGCCACGCCGCTGATTGCTGCTGCGACGTGCCACTGGAATGTGGGAAAAATGAACAGGCCCGCGAGCGCGACCGCTGCAAGCATGGGAAGGGAGGATGGGCCCGGAAGGCGCTGAACGTGCAGCGGCCGACCATCCAGGACAGATGTTATGATTGTCTCACGCTTGCCTTCCTCGGCGTCCGGCAGATAGTACCGGCCTTCATCATACTGTCGGATCATGTCAGGAGCGGTCCACAACGGATAGCGCGAAGTGACGATAGGAACGCAGCGCATACCCCAGTTCTCCCCGGGGATTTCGGCAAGCCATTCAAGCGTTCCCGCATCCCATGGATTGCGCCGGACTTTCGCGACAATCTTACCACCCATCAGAAGATCCCAAGCGATGACGAGAATGGCAGCAGCGAACAGAAATGCGCCAATGGTTGAGACCATGTTGAGACCGTTGAGGCCTATCGTCTCTGGATAGCTGGCCACGCGGCGCGGCATGCCCCGCAAACCGGAGATATGCATGGGCAGAAAAGCGACGTTGAAGCCGACCATCGCCATCCAGAACGCGATTTTTCCAAGCCGGTCAGAGAGCTTCCGGTTGAGCACGATCGGCGCATAGTAATAGATGCCTGCGATGATCGGGAACAGCATGCCGCCAATCAGAACGTAATGCAGGTGAGCGACAATGAAATAGCTATCGTGAGCCTGCCAATTGAACGGCGCAATGGCCAGCATGACGCCGGTTAAACCGCCAAGTACAAAAATGGCGAAGGCACCAACGATGTAAAGCATCGGAAGCGACAAGCGGGCGCGTCCCATCAACAACGTGGCAATGAAGCAGAAGAGCTGGACTGCGGTAGGAATCGCAACGGCCTCTGACGCGGCAGAAAAAATGCCAAGTGAAATGGACGGCAAGCCCGTCGCAAACATGTGGTGCACCCAAAGGCCGAAGCTGAGGAAGCCTGTTCCAACTGCGGCCAGTACAATCCATGAGTAGCCAAACATTGGCGTCCGGGCGACTGTAGGCACGATCATCGCTGCGAGAGCGATTGATGGCAGGAACACAATATAGACTTCCGGGTGCCCGAAGATCCAGAAAAGGTGCTGCCATAACATCGGATCGCCGCCTTTTTCAGCATCGAAGAATGGCCAGCCTAGCGCTCGGTTCAGCTCGAAAAGAATATCGCCTGCAATCAGTGGCGGAAAGGCGAAGAGGATCATTCCACCCACAACAAGTACATACCAGCCGTAGAGGGGTATGATGTTTATGCGCATCCCTGGAGCCCGGCACTTGAGAACACCGACGATGAGTTCCACCGCGGCGGCAATAGAAGCAACTTCTATAAATGACAGGCCGAGCAACCAGATGTCTGCTCCTATTCCTGGTTCTCGCGTGGCCATTGGCGGATACATGAACCAGCCACTTGACGGCGCAACGCCAAACAGGATCGACCCGCAAAAGAACGTGCCGCCGATGAGAAAACACCAAAAACCGAATGCCGAGAGGCGCGGAAACGGCAGATCGCGCGCGCCCACCATTTGTGGCATCAACATCATCGCCACCGCTTCAAACATCGGCACCGCAAACAAGAACATCATGGCCGACCCATGGACTGTGACGGCCTGATTATATGTGGACGGACTGAGGAACGTGTTGCCTGGTACT
>JANNRX010000286.1:0-11893 GCA_031401875.1 Hyphomicrobiales bacterium
CATCACCGAACTTTTGTCCCAGGACCATGCCGATTTGGTCGCCGAGTACGCCGAAATACTGCAAATCGGGGCCCGAAATGCCCAAAACTTCCAATTGCTCATTGCCGCCGCCAAGACCGGCAAACCCGTGCTCGTGAAACGCGGGCTCTCCATGAAAATCGAGGAATGGCTTACTTGCAGCAGCCTGAATGATGCCCTTTTCCTCCGCCGACATGTCATCCCATGTCTTTTTGGCAATCAGCATGGATTGGGCGTTGTAGATATGCCGTGTTTCGGAAACGAATTTCTGCACTTCGTTCAGCTTGGCCCCGAGGATTGTCGGGAAGGGGTTCTCCTGGCCGTCCACAACCTTCTGCTCAAGAGCGGGGTAAAGTTCGGGGAACGGCAGCGGTACGGTGTTGGCACCCAGCGCGTTGAAGAGATCGATGAAGAGCGGCGATTGCAACACGCGCAGCTTGATGCCCTTGAAGTCTTCTATCCTGGTGATTGGCAGCTTAGAGTTGGTCACGTTGCGGAAGCCAAGTTCCCAGTAAGCAAGGCCAACAAGGCCCTTGTCGGCAAGGCTGGCATGCAGTTTGGTACCGATCGGGCCATCGACAATCTTGTCGGCTTCTTCTGCCGAGTTGAACATGAAGGGAAAATCGAGAACAGCGAAACGCTTGTCCAGACCCACCAGCAGGCCGGCGTTGAGCACAATGAAATCAACCGTTCCGCCCTGGACGGCTGAAAGTGTCTGCAAGTCGCCGCCAAGCTGACCACCCGGAAACTGGCGCACATTGAGCTTGCCGCCGCTCTTGGCGGCAACGATCTCGGCGAATTTCGCCATGCCCTGTCCGGGGGGTGACGCCGCGGTGTTCTGCTGTCCGAAGCGCAGTGTTCGCTCCTTGATCTGGGCTTCTGCCGAAACCGGCAGCAGGAAAGCCGCAACAACCGCTGCGGTAGCAAAGAGAGATTTCAGTGAACGCATCATGGTTTCCTCCTGTTGAGCGTTTTGTGGAATTTCAGTGAGTCGTCTTCACATCAACCAGCCAGCCATTTGGCGGGGCCGGTGACGAGAACGGGGAACAGGATAAGCAGGAACAGCACCACGAGTTGCGCGATCATGAAGGGCCAGACGCCCTTGATGATCTCGTCCATGCTGATCTTGGAGACACCGCAGACAACATTCAGCACGGTGCCAACCGGAGGCGTGATCAGTCCAATCGAATTGTTGATGATGAAGAGGACGCCGAAATAGACGGGATCAATGCCGGCAGCTTTGACAATGGGCATCAGGATTGGCGTCAGGATCAGTATGGTCGGTGTCATATCGAGGGCCGTGCCCACGATCACCACGATCAGCATCAAGGCAATCAGCAGGAGCGTCTGGTTGCCCATGAGCGGTCTCACCAGATCAGTGATTTGCCCCGCAACTTCTGCAATCGTGATCAGCCATGCTGAAACCATCGCGGCGGCCACAAGGAACATGACGATAGCCGTTGTCATTCCGGCCCGAATGAAGATTGCAGGCAAGTCCCTGAAGCTGAGTTCGCGGTAGACAAACAACGAGATGACCAGTGCATAGACAGCGACCACCACAGCCGCTTCAGTGGGTGTGAAAATACCGAAGCGCAGGCCGAAGATGATGATGAATGGCAGCATCAATGCCCAGAAGCCGTCCACGACCGAACGCAACACCTCGCGCATGGGAGGTTTGGGACGCTGGACGGAATCATCGTTGCGGGCGACCCACCACCAGGCCACGCAAAGGCCGAGGCCAAGCATCAGCCCCGGAAAGATGCCGGCCAGAAACAGTTTGGAAATCGAGACATTGCCTGCGACCCCGAAAATGACAAAGCCGATGGACGGGGGAATAACTGGGCCGATCACGCCGCTTGACGCGATAAGGCCAGCCGCATGCCTCTTGCTGTGACCGGCGGCCACCATCATGGGAACAAGCAATGCAGCGAGCGCGGCGGCATCGGCGACTGCGGAGCCTGACAGGGCGGAGAGGATGCATGCCGCCATGATGGCGACATAGCCAAGGCCACCGCGCACATGGCCGACGACAGCCAGTGCAACGTTGACGATGCGCTTGGCCAATCCGCCGGTATTCATGACCTCGCCTGCCAGCATGAAGAACGGCACGGCAAGCAAGGGAAAGGAATCTGCGCCGTTGATGATGTTCTGTGCGATGATCTGGCTGTCGAAGATGCCAACCTGTAGCATCAGTGCGACGCCGCATAGGAGCAGCGCGAATGCGATTGGCATACCCAGCGCCATAGCCGCGAGCAGCGAAAGAATGAAAATGGCAACGGTCATCGTGCGACCTCCACCGGTTGCTCTTCCGATTCACGAATGGCGATAAGGTCTTCGTAGGATGTCCGCCCCAGCAGGGCCTGAACCAGCTCATAAGTGAGGATGGCGATTGCCGAGAGTCCGAAGATGAGACCAATCCCGTAGAACCAGCCCACTGACCAGCCGGTTGCCGGAGCGCTCACTTTCCAGTTGATCATGGTCTGGACGTAGCTGCCCTTTACAAGGAGAGCGCTGCACAGAATCATCAGGGAATGGCTGACGACATAGCAGAGGCGTCGCGCCTTCGGACCCAGCATCAGCAGCAGCGTATCCATGCCAAGATGGGCGTGTTCCTTGAGGCCAACAATTGCGCCCAGGAACACAAGCCAGACGAAGAACCAGCGTGCCAGTTCCTCCGAAACGGTGATGCCCGAACCGAAGAGATAGCGCAGGACCACGTTGGTGAAGACCAGCACGACCATTGCCGCGAGCAGAAGCCCGACAAGACCTTTCAGAAGCCTGAAATACGCCGAGACAATTCCTGACACGTGCTGTCCTCTTTTGTCGTTTCCCTGCCGAAGCTTGTTAAGTGACTCTCTTTTGGAGCCTGTATTTGAAAATTAACTGAATGGACCAATTGGTCAAGATAAATTTAACTGTCTGGTCCATTTACACGCACATACTCCGCGCTATGCTGTGAGCCCTCAGGGAATCTGCATGCTGAACAAGATTGAATCGAAACGGCCTCGCAAGGCAGCAGCCAGAAGCCTGTCGTGGACGCAGGATCCCGAAGGCGTTCAGCGCAGCATCCTTGCCGCAGCCCGCATCGAATTCGCCGAGAAGGGTCTGAGTGGCGCACGCATTGACGAGATCGCGGCGCGCGTCGCCACTGCCAAGCGCATGATCTTTTATTATTTCAAGGACAAGCAGGGACTTTATATCGCCGTTCTGGAAGAGGCTTATGCGCGTATCCGTGCCATCGAGCGCACGCTGGATCTCGCTGCCGTCCCGCCCGTCGAGGCGCTGAAGATTCTGGTCGGCTTCACCTTCGATTATCACGCCGATCATCCAGATTTTGTCAGACTCGTGATGGTCGAGAACATCCATCATGCCCGGCATCTGAAGCTGTCCGCCAAGATTGCGGACCTGAACCTCTCCGCCATGGACATGGTCCGTGATCTCTATGCGCGCGGCGTCGCGGATGGTGTATTTCGCGATGGCGTCGATCCTGTCGACATCCATCTGACAATCAGCGCACTGGGCTTCTATAATGTCTCCAACAGGGCCAGCATCCAGCAGGTCTTCGGTCACGACATGGGACAGGCGCAAGCGCGTGCGGGCAGGCGTGCCAGCGTGATTGATACCGTGCTGCGGTTTGTATCACGATAAGCCGTTTGCCGGTCAATCGGCGACACCATCACGCTTGAAAGTGCTCTTTCCCCGAAAAGATGGACGGGTTGTGAGGTCAGTATCCGAAATAAGCCTCCAGCGGACCTTTCGGGAGTGACACAATAAACCAAATCTCGAACATGGCGAAAAGACTCAGCGCAACACCAAGTCCGACGACAAGCCCCTTCACTATGTTGTACTTGCCAAAATGCCACATGAAGAGCGCGATATAGAGCGTCGAGGCGACGTAAATACCGATGTACTGGATGGTTGCGACGTAAAAAATCAGAGGAATCAAAACCAGGGTAACGCTTTTGAACCCCTCGCGGGTGACAAAGGTCTTGTCTGCGCCCACGCGCTTCACAATGCCCTGGAACAGCACAACCAGACTGGCGAACGCCATCAGGATGCTGATGTAAAACGGGAAGTAACCTGCCGCTGGTCCCTCGGATTCTTTCCAGCCAACACCAAGCTTCCAGCTGTCAACCATGACGATGGAAGAGGCCAGCAGAAAAAGCAGCGCTGTGGCTATTTCCATCGCACGATGGGAAACAAGCGGTGTCTCTTCACTGTTGTGTTCTGCGGACATGGCGGACTCCGTCGTTTAAGGATGGATGGTGCGGCAGCTCTGAGGCCGCCACACCAGCGATTGTTCCCTGCCAGTATTATTTGCCTGGTGCGAGGAAGCCTGCTTCTTTCATCAGGTCGTAATGGGTTTTCTCGGCTGCGGTAAGCCAGGCCTTGAACGCGTCACCACTCATCTGCGTCTGGTTGAAAGCACCTTGCTCCATGAACTCTTTCCAGTCAGCCGTCTCGGAAACCCGCTTGAACAGGTCGACATAATAGGCGGCCTGGGCAGGCGTGATGCCTGGTGCCGCGAAGACGCCGCGCAGCATCTGGTACTCAACATTCATGCCCGCTTCCTTGCAGGTCGGGATGTCGCTCCAGGCCATCGTCGCCGTTACCTTGCTGGTATAGGTGCTGCGCTTGCTGTCGAAGATGCACAGTGCCCGAAGAGCATTGCCGCGCCACTGGGAGACAGCCTCTATCGGGTTGTTCACGGTCGAATCGACATGCTTGCCCACGAGTTGCACTGCAACCTCACCACCCCCCCTGTATGGGATATAGGTTATCTTCTTCGGGGCTGCGAGCCGCTCTATGGCAACCGTGATGATCTGGTCTTCCTGCTTGGAGCCCGTTCCCCCCATCTTGATCTTCCGATCATCGCCAGCCTTCACAGCGGCAATAAATTCAGCCGGAGTCTTGATCTCGCTCTCGGCATTCACCCAGAGAATGAACTGGTCGAGAGCCAGCATTGAAATTGGTGTGATCTCTTTCCAGTTGAACGGGATGTTCGTGCCCAACGGGGTGGTGAACAGGTTCGACAGGGTTATGACCAGCTTGTGCGGATCCCGGTTCGAGACCTTGATGTCGAGGAAAGCCTCTGCACCAGCGCCGCCCGACTTGTTGACCACAACCATCGGCTGCTTCATCAGTTTGTTCTTGGTAATCACACCCTGAATGAAGCGCGCCATCTGGTCCGCGCCACCGCCCGCTCCGGCGGGTATCAGGAACTCGACCGGCTTTACCGGCTCCCAGGCCTGCGCAACGGCAACGGACGGAAGGAGGGTGATGGCAAGCAGTGCGGCGCTGCTTGCTGATAGCGCAAGTCGTGCTTTGCGTGCGTACTTTGTGGATGGCGCGATGACTGATGTAAACATGCTCATGTTCTCTCCCGAAGTTTCTGGCATTGAAGGGTATCATCCTGATCCCATCATGCGTGTTGTTGAAGGCCTATGGCAATGATTCAAAACGTAATGACTTCATACTGGAACGGGCGTTCGGTGGCGGCGAAAGCGTGCGAGCAGCCAGCTTATCGCGGGCCAGAACAGCATCACCAGTCCGAGCCCCATGATCGATGTTACCAGCGGATTGGCCCAGAAGATCGAGACACTGCCTTGCGAAGAGAGCATGGCCTGGCGGAAGGCTGATTCAGCCGTGTCGCCGAGGACAAGAGCCAGGACCAGCGGTGCCAGCGGATATTTGAGCTTGCTGAAGACATACCCCATGACCCCGAAGATAATCATCAACCAGACATCGAACATGGAATTGTTGACTGTGTAGGCACCAACTGCGCAGACCACCATGATGACCGGTGCCACGATGCTGAATGGCACACGCAGGATGGCGGCAAAAGCGGGAACACAGGTCAGCACAACGATGAGGCCAACGAGATTACCCAGATACATCGATGCGATCAGGCCCCAGACAAAATCGGGCTTTTCAACAAATAGCAGCGGACCGGGCTGAAGGCCCCAGATCAGGAGTCCTCCCAGAAGCACAGCCGCCGTTGGTGAGCCCGGAATACCAAGAGTGAGCATCGGCAGGAGCGCAGCGGTGCCCGCAGCGTGCGCCGCTGTTTCTGGCCCCACAATGCCTTCCGGATTGCCTTTGCCGAATGTTTCCGGTGATTTTGAGAACCGCCGGGCAAGGCCGTAACTCATGAACGAGGCCGGAGTTGCACCTCCCGGTGTGATCCCCATCCAGACGCCGACAAGGCAGCTGCGCAGATAGGTTGCCCAGTATCTGGGCAAGGTTTTCCAGGTGCGCAAAACAGCATCAAGTCTCAGTTTGGCCTGCGCGCCCTTGAATTCAAGTCCCTCCTCCATGCTGGCCAGCATCTCGCCGATGCCGAACAGGCCAATCACTGCAACCAGGAAGCCAAAGCCTTTGAGCAGTACGATGAAGTCAAAAGTCATGCGCAACTGGCCGGTGATCGTATCCAGACCAACTGCCGCCAGCGCAAAGCCAAGGCACATGGCCATGATGGTCTTGAATGGTGAGCCGGTTCCCATGCCGATAAAGCTGGCAAAAGTCAGGAACTGGACCGCAAAAAACTCTGCCGGACCAAATTTGAGGGCGAATTTCGCCACAAGGGGCGCGAGAAAAGTAATCACGATCACGGCAAACAGCGCGCCGATAAAAGAAGAGGTGAATGCAATGGTCAAGGCCTCATCCGCCTTGCCGTTCTGCGCCATCGGGTGCCCGTCAAAAGTGGTTGCTACCGACCACGGTTCCCCGGGAATATTGAACAGAATGGAGGTGATTGCACCTCCGAATAATGCGCCCCAGTACAGGCACGACAGCATGATGATTGCTGATGTTGGCGGCATTGAGAAGGTGAGGGGGAGAAGGATCGCAACGCCATTGGCACCTCCCAGACCGGGAAGAACTCCGATGATGACACCCAGCAAAATGCCAATGACCATCAACATTATGTTGTAAGGTGTCATTACGACAGCAAAGCCACCGAACAATGCATTGAGTTCTTCCACGACCAACCTCCCAGTGTGCCGTCAAGTCCAGTTTTGCTCCCAGACACGCTGCTGCCTCTTGCGGGTCAGCTTACATTTCGCTCTGGTATACATGATACAAGATACATAGCGCACCCTCGTTGGAAATATGTCAAGTGCCTGTTTATACTGCACTGCAGTCAAAATTATATTGCAGCGCAGCAGGTGTTGTGGCGGTTGAATGCTGGAGTTTTTTTGCAGCATGCAATGCAGTGCTGCGCGATTACGTGCATGCTTCTGCTCAGTTCCTGCCTCTGTATGCAAATGTCAGGGCCAGACAAACGAATGCCTGATAAGAATTGTCGGCGCAGAGAGTTGCATGTCAGAAATCGTTGGCATAATGTAATCTGGTATACCAACGCAAAGCTGGTGAGTTTTCTCCTGTTCAATACGAATTCACAGCGCAAATCGACGGCTCGACCAACTGAGCTTTGCAAGAGCTGGAAATGGTCTTGCTTGGAAATGATGGGGATCGTTCGCTGCCAAACCATCTCCGCGGGTGGTTCTTGAAACAAACAGATGGACAACTTTGCCTGACTGCCACCAGAACCAGACCGGAAACGCCTCAATAAAAGAGATCATCACAATGGCCACAGACTCCGCCGCGACCGAACTTACAGATGGCTTTAATCTGATTATTGATGCCCTCAAGCTGAACGAGATCAAGACCATTTATGGCGTTCCCGGAATTCCGATCACTGATTTTGGACGCATGGCACAGGCCGCCGGTATTCGCGTCATTTCATTCCGGCACGAGCAAAACGCAGGCAATGCTGCCGCGATTGCTGGCTACCTGACAAAAAAACCTGGCATTTGCCTTACCGTATCCGCACCGGGCTTTCTCAATGGCCTGACTGCACTCGCCAATGCCACCACCAATTGTTTCCCCATGATCCTGATCAGCGGCTCCTCGGAGCGCGAGATCGTTGATCTTCAGCAGGGAGATTATGAGGAAATGGACCAACTGGCCATTGCCAAGCCGCTCTGCAAGGCGGCATTCCGCGTGCTGCATGCTGCTGATATCGGCATTGGCGTTGCGCGTGCCATCCGCGCCGCAGTCTCAGGTCGCCCGGGCGGTGTTTATCTTGATCTGCCAGCAAAACTGTTTGGACAGGTCATGAATGAGGCTGCTGGTGCGAAATCTCTGGTCAAGGTGATCGATGCAGCGCCGGCGCAGATCCCAGGACCCGATGCCATCAAACGCGCCATCGATGTGCTCAAAACGGCCAAGCGCCCACTGATCATTCTCGGAAAGGGTGCGGCGTATGCCCAGGCGGATGATCTCATCCGCACATTCGTCGAGAAGAGCGGTATTCCCTTCCTCGCCATGAGCATGGCCAAGGGACTGCTGCCTGATCTCCACCCTCAATCGGCGGGAGCAGCACGCTCAACCGTGCTTAAGGATGCTGATGTTGTCGTGATGATGGGAGCCCGCCTCAACTGGCTGCTGTCCCATGGCAAAGGCAAGACCTGGGGTGAACCGGGATCGAAGAAATTCATCCAGATCGATATCGAGCCGAAGGAAATGGACAGCAACGTCGAGATCGTTGCACCGGTTGTCGGCGATATGGCGTCATGTACCGCTGCGCTGATTGCGGCAATGGGCAAGGACTGGGCCAAGCCAGCGACCGAGTGGATCGCGACCGTGACCAGCAAGCGTGATGAAAATATCGCCAAAATGGCGCCACGCCTCATGAACAATGCATCCCCCATGGACTTCCATGGTGCGCTGGGTGCCTTGCGGACTGTCATCAAGGAACGTCCCGACGCAATCCTTGTCAATGAGGGAGCCAATACGCTCGATCTCGCGCGCGGCATCATCGACATGTACAAGCCACGCAAGCGGCTGGATGTCGGTACCTGGGGCGTGATGGGTATCGGCATGGGCTATGCCATAGCGGCAGCCATTGAAACCGGCCATCCGGTGCTGGCTGTGGAGGGGGACAGTGCATTCGGATTTTCCGGCATGGAGGTGGAAACCATCTGCCGCTACAACTTGCCAGTCTGCATCGTGATCTTCAACAACAACGGCATCTACCGTGGCACCGACACCAATGCGGCAAGCTCCGATCCCGCCACGACGGTTTTCGTCCCTGGCTCGCGCTATGACAGGATGATGGAAGCCTTTGGCGGCGTCGGCGTGAATGCGACAACGCCCGATGAATTGAAGCGCGCGGTTGATGCGGCCATGGATTCCGGCAAGCCCACCCTCATCAATGCGGTGATCAATCCCTCGGCAGGCACAGAGAGCGGACGCATCGGTAATCTCAACCCGCAGAGCGTAGTGAAAAAGAAATAACGGGCTTTTATTCTCCTTATTGCGACAATCGGGTGGCGCTCTGGTGCCGTCTTGCAAACCACACAGGGCCAAAGAGGCCTGCGACATTGACAGTAAGCATCCTGAACGGAGGATTCCATGAGCAAGGCCCTTGAAGGCATCAAGATTCTCGATTTCACGCATGTTCAATCGGGCCCAACCTGCACACAATTGCTGGCCTGGTTCGGTGCCGATGTGATCAAGGTCGAGCGCCCTGGGACGGGGGATATCACGCGCGGCCAGCTGCGCGACGTGCCCGACGCGGACAGCCTCTATTTCACCATGCTGAACCACAACAAGCGTTCAATCACGCTCGACACCAAGAACCCGAAGGGCATGGAAGTGCTGTGGGAAATGGTGAAGATCTGTGACGTTCTGGTGGAGAACTTTGCCCCCGGCGTGCTTGATCGCATGGGTTTCACCTGGGAGAACCTCCACAAGCTCAATCCGCGCCTCATCGTTGCCTCGGTGAAGGGCTTTGGCCCTGGCCCCTATGAGGATTGCAAGGTCTATGAGAATGTTGCGCAATGCGCGGGCGGGTCAGCTTCGACAACGGGCTTCCGCGAGGGACCGCCGCTGGTGACCGGGGCCCAGATCGGTGATTCCGGAACGGGGCTGCATCTTGCACTCGGGATCGTGACCGCGCTGTATCACCGCACACATTCAGGACTGGGCCAGAAAGTTGACTGCGCCATGCAGGATGGCGTCCTCAATCTTTGCCGTGTCAAGCTGCGGGATCAGCAGCGGTTGGCACACGGACCTCTGACAGAGTTCAGCCAGTTTGGCGAAGGTGTTGCGTTTGGCGATGCCGTGCCGCGCGCGGGCAATGATTCTGGAGGTGGCCAGCCGGGTCGCATCCTGAAATGCAAGGGCTGGGAGACTGACCCCAACGCCTACATCTATTTCATTACCCAGGCACCGGTCTGGGAAGTGATCTGCGATGTCATCGGCGAGCCCACCTGGAAGACCGATCCGGGCTATGCCAAGCCGGCAGCACGCCTGCCACGGCTGAACGAGATTTTTGGCCGTATTGAAGCATGGACGATGACCAAGACCAAATTCGAAGCCATGGACATCCTCAACCAGTATGACATTCCCTGCGGACCTATCTTGTCAATGAAGGAAATCGCCGAGGAAAAATCCTTGCGCGAGACGGGAACCGTGGTTGAGGTTGATCATCCCAAGCGCGGAAAATACCTGTCTGTTGGCAATCCAATCAAGCTCTCCAACAGCCCGACCGATGTGATGCGTTCGCCCCTTCTTGGAGAGCACACCGACGAGGTCCTGCGCGACGTGCTCAAGTTCGATGAGAAGCGGATTGCGGCAATCCTGGAATCAGGGGCCACCGGCGCGCCACGGCGGACTGCGGCAGAATAGTTCTGGTCAAGCATCAAAGCCGTCATTGCAAGAGGCAATGGCAGCTTGAATTGCCTTTAGAGCACGTCGATGAAAAAGTTTGCAATGCCCGTCATTGCGAGCGTAGCGAAGCAATCCGGAACGACGCTTGCAGTATGAAACAGCGCATTTATCTGTCTTGAACCGCTTTTCTGGATTGCTTCGTCGCTTCGCTCCTCGCAATGACAGGGGTCAAAGACTTTTTCAGTAGCCTGTTAGATCACGTTTTTCGTATTTTGATTAATCAATCAAAATGCGACGTGATCTAACACCCGATGGAGCAGCTACCCTGCTGAGGTTTTCACAGGATCCGATGCCGCCAGTGCCCGCACTGCACAGAACTTGAATTCGGGAATTTTTCCCATCGGATCGAGCGCCGGATTGGTCAGCAGATTGGCCGCAGCCTCCGCGTAGCAGAATGGCATGAATACCATGTTCTGCGGCACGTCACGATCGGAACGCACCTTTACAACGATTGCACCGCGTCGCGTTTCCAGCGTGATGAACCCGCCGGGCACGACACCGAGGCGTCCGAGATCCCGCGGTGCCATGAGAGCAACGGCTTCCGGCTCCAGTGCATCAAGCACGCCTGAGCGGCGTGTCATGGAGCCGGTATGCCAATGCTCCAGCACGCGCCCGGTGGAGAGCACCATCGGATAATCCTCATCGGGCACTTCATCCGGTGCCACGATCTGGGCGGGGACGATCCGTGCGCGACCGTTCGCGGTTGGAAAGCCTTGCGCGAAGATGATCTCATTGCCCGGCTGATCAGGTCCATCCACAGGATAGGTAACGGCACCCTCCCGCTCCAGGCGCTCCCAGGTAATGTTCCTGAACGAGGGCATGACTAGCGCCATTTCGGCAAAGACATCGGCCGGGCCGCTGTAATTCCAGGTGCAACCCATGCGCTTGGCAATCTCCTGGATGATCCACCAATCCTGCTGGGCCTCACCCGGTGGGGGCACGACCTGCCGGGCCATCTGCACCCTTCTGTCAGTATTGGTGAAGGTGCCGACTTTCACGGCGAAAGCCGAGGCTGGCAGTACCACATCGGCGTGGAAAGCCGTCTCGGTCAGGAACAGATCCTGCACCACCAGATGGTCAAGCTTGGCCAATGCCCCGCGCGCATGGTTGAGATCGGGGTCGGACATGGCCGGATTTT